>CALVUM010000029.1 GCA_944363605.1 uncultured Bacilli bacterium | reverse complement strand
CAACTGCCTCATTCGCGCTTTCTTTTTCTACTATCACTTCTATTTTAGCATAATTATACATGATTTCAATAAAATATTTGTCGTTTGAAGTATTTTTTATTTCAATATAGCCAAAGTTTTCATCTTTTTGAATTTTTTCGCTATAAACTGCATTAGAATTAATTTTATACTCTTCATTTATTTTATTATAGTAACTTATGTAATCAATATATAAATAATATATTGTATCATTATGAGAAATAATTTCATTTGTACCTTCTTGCTCTAACAATCTGAGTCCTTTTGGCAAATAATATTTGTAACCTGCACGAGAAATATTTGTACTATTTACTGGAGATGCTAATGACTCCCCAATTATTTGTTCATAAGAGTATTCTGTTATGGTCGTACAACCCGAGGTCAAAAAAATACATCCAAATAATACTATTGCTATTTTTTTCATAAGAACTCCTTATTTACTTATAATAGTATATCAAAAAATTCAAAAATTGTAAATTATCTATAAAATAGACGGAGTCTAAATGCATCTTCATTGTTTTCCTCAAAAATTGTCTAGTAGATAACTTTTAGAAAATTCTGGTATGGCAAGATTTCTAAATCTTATCTTGAATTCATTTTAAAAAAATATTTAATAAATTCATAAGCAAAAAACATGATTACTATTTTCAAGCAAAAAATCAAGATTCTAATTCCTTGATTTCTTCTTTTGTTAAATTCGTAAATTCCATTATCTCTTCTATATTTTTATTTTTTAAAAGCATTTTCCTAGCAATTTCTATAGAATTTTGTTTACTACCCTATAAAAATCCTTTCTCTTCAGCTGCATAAATTTCTGTATTTCTGATTTTTCTCTCATCCTCTTCTTTGGTCATAAATTCTCTAAATCTTGGATCTTCATTTACTTTTTCTAAATCTTTCATATACTTTTCTACCACCAGACTTTCTTTTGCTACTTCTTCTAATTCTTCTTTTCCTAAATCAAGAAGTATTAAATATAAGTATTCTTTTATCTTTTTCTCGTCTTTAGTATACCAATACTCCATTACTTTGTCCATATTGTATTCAATAACCTGGAAGTTTTTTACAAACTTTTTCTGGGTCTTGTCTTGTATTTCATAAACCCTCATTATTTCTTCATCATTTTTGATTCCATAAGTTAAATTAATCTGAATGATATAGATGTCTTCACGGTAGTATTTTCCGGTTTCGGTGTAATGAGCATAGGTGTCACAGTGGTAGGCTAAATTCCTCACATGCAGATAATCTTTTACCGAACTGTTTATCTCAATTGCTACTAAACCGATATCCGTTTCTAATAAAACATCTACGTATTTTCTTCGGACATGAATATTTCCCGAATTTTTTTCCGTATTTAACACTTTTTTGATTTCATAAATGGCTACATTTTTTAAAGCAACTTTTAATAACTCCTTTAATAAATCTTCATTTTCTTCTTTTAAGAAGATTTCTTTAAATACTCTGTCATATTTTGCCGTATAAAATTTTTCTTTTGTTTCAATCATAAATATATCTCTCCGTTTCTTGGAGAGATATTCTATAGACTCTTTTCTTTTCTATCAAGAGCTTTTTTTGATAGGTTTTGTCCTATTGTAAAAGATTTTGTCATTTTTTATAGAAACAAATTTAACTTACTTTCCCCAAAAATTATTTTATGAAAAATCCCCAATTTTTTTATGTCATCTTTTTATTTCATTTGGATTTTTTTCTAGCTTCTACATAGTTAATTTTATATCCTAAAGAAGAAAACTTTTCCTCATATTCTGTTTTAATATTTGAAATAGTTGAATTCGCTAAATCTAAACTTATTTTTTCGAAAATGTACCCGTGTTTACTAAGTTCTTCAAGGCTATATGCAAATAAAAGAATATTGTCTGTTTTTTGTATAATATGACAATCTTTCAAAAATATTTTGTCATAGCATTTTAAAAACTCTTTTGAAGTTAATCTTCGTTTGGCATGTCTTGTTTTAGGCCATGGATCTGAGAAATTCAAATAAAGAGTTGTTATTTCTCTATCAAAAAAATCTTCAATATTTTTGGCGTCTTCACATATGAAGCGAATGTTTGTTAATTGCTCTTCTTCAATTTTTTTTATTGCCCTTACTAATACACTTGCAAATTTCTCCATGCCAATAAAATTAATATTTGGATAAGTTTTAGCCATATTTATTAAAAATTGTCCTTTTCCCATTCCGATTTCTAGATGAATTGGATTTTTATTTTGAAAAACTTCTTGCCATTTTTCTTTATTTTCTTTGGGATTCTTTACAAAATAAGAACTTTTTGTTAAGTTTTCATACGCATTTTTCACATTTCTCAAACGCATTATACATCACTTCTTTCTAATTTTTTCATATACTATTTTTAGAGGAGGAACTTAGATGAAAAAAGATCGGAATTCATTTTTTGAAAGTTCAAATTTTAATATGAGTGCTATGGGGCCAAATATGGGAATGCCTAATCAAAATATGGGAATGAATATGGGGATGCCTGCAATGAATGCAGCTAGTAGTAGCTTTTATGCTACTCAAAATATGCCAATGCCCTTACCAAATTATACTATGCCTAACCAATCTATGGAACCTTCGTACAGTGAATTAGAAAGCCGAATGGCTAGATTAGAACGCAGTATTAATCGTTTAGAAGCTCGTCTAAATAAATTAGAAGGAAGCACTTATTATACCAAAGAAACTTATGAAACCGACGGAAATATGTATATGGTATAACCACGATATTACTATACTAAAGTTTTTTTTAAGGAACAAGCTTTTTCTTGTTCCTTTCATTTATTTTATAAGTTGTATTTTTCCAAATGTAATCTTTTTAACTATCTTGTTTAAATATTCTTTACCAAATACAGCTGTTAAAATTCCTTGTTTATAAGCAATGAATAAGTAAACAATAGCTCCTACTACACTAATGATCGCTACATAGATAATACATGATGTTTTACTTACTAAATTTAGTGGAATAACAAGTTTTAAAAGTAAAACAACTAAAATCATAATAACAGTTGGAACAATGATTTTTCCAAGCATTTTACCTGTTTCTTTATATTTTAATTGATGATCTTTTTTTAGAATATATAAGGCGGATATAACTGAAAAAGTATAACCAATTATTGAGGCAAATACCGCGCCTATAAATGGCTCAAAACCTAAGTGATGAGCAAGTAGCATAAATGGGACATCTAAAAGGGCATTTAATAAATAACCAATTAAGGTTGTGATGTATACGGTTTTAAATTTGTTTAAACTCTGTAACGTTGAAGAGGTTACCATATAGAGATTGGCGGATAAGGAAATGAAAATGTAAAAGCCTAGTACTAATCCACCTAATTCGATATCGCTTGCGCCATAGAAAATACTCCAAATTGGTTTTGCTAACATGGCGATTCCTATGACCATCGGAATACAGACAATGAGGATAATTTGCATTGCTTTATTAAGACGAGATTCGACTAAATTCCACTTTTTTAAGGTATATGCCTCCACAATATTGGGAATTAAACTTACTGTTAGTCCCATAGCAATGGCATTTACTACCATACTAATTTTTCCTGACCAAGTGACTACGGAAGAAGTAATGAATTCTGTAGTATGGGCATCAAAACCTAAACCGGTCATTGTCCTTGATATTAAGACCATATCGATAAAATTATATAAAGAAACTGCGACATCAATAATGATAAAAGGAATCGCATAACTGGCAATTTTTTTGACAATTTCTTTATTTGTAATGTTATCTTTTTTTTCTTTGGTATCTAAAGAAAGTTCTTTTTTATGTTTGTTCATATTTTTTAAAATATAGAAAATCGCAGCAAGGCCTCCAGCAAATGCCCCAAATACTGCGATTCCTACTGAGGTTGTTAAGGATAGATGAAAGACGTTTAAGGCAAGAAAACTTCCTCCTAAAATTACGCCTATTCTTACTACTTGTTCAATTACTTGGCTCATACTCGATACATTTATGATATTGTGTCCTTGAAGATAACCTTTGGAAACACTTAAAAATGGTATAACTAAAATCGCAAAAGAAACACAGCGAATGACAAAAGCGACATCATTAATGGTATTCCCTCCCTGTAAATCACCAATGATTAAAGTCGCGATGCTCTCGGCAAAGATAAATAAAATGATAAAAGCCGCGATTGAAATAAAGTTAATGATTCTTTTTCCTAAACGATAAGCTCTTACTTTGGCATCCATCATTCCTAGAGTGTTATATTCTTTAATAATTTTACTGATGGCGATTGGAAGTCCTGCTGAAGAAATATCCAAAAATATTACATAAATATTATACGCATAGGCATAAAGAGCACTTCCTTGAACTCCGATCATCGCATAAAAAGGAATTACATAAAGCATTCCTAAGATTTTTGTTACGACTATGGCAATTGTCGCGATGATTGTCCCTTCTACAAAACCACTTTTTTTCATTTTGAACCACTCATTCTTTTTCACTATAGACCACCATGGCCGAAAAGCAATAAATTTGATCTTCTCCTTGAACTGCTATAGCGACTTGATATCTGATGTCTATTATATCACTTTTGGTACTACAAAGAAAGGCGTTTATTTTTTGTTCTAAATCCTTTTCCGTATTTTCATCAAAACATTTTACTTTCATAAGCCACACCCTTTACTATATTTAGTAAAACAAATTTTGACAAAAAAAATTGTCGAAAACCTAAAAAAATGGTATAATTTTTTTGGTGAAGATATGAAACAAAACATTGCTTTTATTTTAGGGATTATCATTTTGTTAATTGCTTTTATTGTCGTTTATTTTAAATTTAATGTATATGAAGTAACTTTTGTTGTGGATAACGAAATTTATGAAACGATTGAAGTAAGAAAAAATACGACTTTAGAAAGTGTCCCAACTCCAACCAAAGAAGGATATGCGTTTATTGGTTGGTATGAAGATAATGACACAGTATATGAAAGTAATCAACGCATTAAAAAAGATACTGTTTATTATGCTCGATGGGCAACAATTGTAACGGATGAAGAATAAGTAGAGAAAAAAATGCTTGTTCAGCAAATCAATTATTCTATTTCATATTATGAAAAAGCTTTACAAGCTTTTTCTTTTTTTACTATTTATGCGTTATTTTCAATTTTTTTATACTGAAAATCTATACAACTGCATTATTATACTCGTTACACTTTTCTTCTAATAATTTAAAATTGCAACATCTTTTGCAATATTTGGGTTTAATGTTCCATTTAGATATTTTTCATATATTTTTTTAGATCTTCCATATATTTTTTTATCGTAGGTTTAGCCAATATATTTGGTCTTTTAGTAGTTTGGCATACTTTTCTTCTTTTTTTGTTAAACATTCTTTATCTAAATCTAATTTAATGATATTCATTTCGGTAACCGATAACATATTATTAAAACTAATGGCACCTAGTTTTCCATTGTTGATCTTTAACAAGTCTAACTTGGTTTTTAATTTTAAATGTTTTGGTTTAGGACTTGATAAAGGTGCAAAGTATTTACAATGATTTATTTCAAATAATACACCTATAAATGGTCTTAATTCTTTTTCATTGTAATTATATGGCACTTTATCATCAAACTTTCTTAAATAATTACAGTACTCCGTATCTAGCCGAACTAAAATTAAAGATTCTTTCACAACATTACCTTCAAGATTATTATATACGAAAAAACATAATAAAACTAGAGTGTGTTCTCTAGTCCTTTTTCAAGTTCCTCTTATAGTGGGAATCACTAGCTTTTTTATTGTCATAAGGCATTATTAGTATATGCATTTTGTGCATAACATAATCACTTATGCGTTAATAATATAACATAAAACGCTTGTTTTGTTTATATTGTTATGGATTTAAACGATTTGGTCCTCTAAATAAAAATTGGGTTTCTTTTACAGAAGGTAAATTTAGAAGCAACATAGTTAATCTATCTACTCCAATTGCAAATCCGCCGTGTGGTGGACAACCGTATTTAAAGAATTCAAGATAGAATTTTACATCTTCTCCTAATCCTTTTTCTTGAGCATTTTTCACAATTTCTTCATAACGATGCTCTCTTTGAGCCCCTGTGGTTATTTCTGTTCCACGCCAGATTAAATCATATCCTTGTAATTCTCCTTTTTCATCACGCATATGATAAAAAGCTCTTTTTGTCGCGGCAAAACCAGTTATAAAGATAAATTCGTGGCCATATTCTTCCATAGCAAATCTACTTGTTAGATGCTCTGCTTCGGCATTTAAGTCTCCGACATCCTCGGTAGGAATTTGGTAATTGTATCGTTTATTTAATTCTTGGTATAAATCTTGCAACTTTATTCTTGGAAATGGTTTTTTAGGGATAATCACTTCGGTATTAAAAACTGTTTTTATTTTTTCGTCAAAAATTTCTTTTACCTTAGTAAGACCAGCAATTAATAAATCTTCCTCTAAATTCATAACATCTTCATAAGAATCAATATAGCTAAATTCTAAGTCAAATGAAGTAAATTCTGTAGCATGACGATTGGTGTTGGAGTTTTCTGCTCTAAATGCTGGGGCTACTTCAAAAATTTTAGATAAACCAGCTGCCATGGCCATTTGCTTATAAAATTGTGGAGATTGAGCTAAGTACGCTTTTCTATCAAAATATTTTACTTCAAAAACTTCGCTTCCTGATTCTGAAGCAGCACCGAGAAGTTTTGGTGTATGAATTTCAATAAAATTATTTTGATAGAGATATTCTCGCATTCCCATAACCATTGTAGATTCTATTTGTCTAACTAACATATTTTTTTCATTTCTTAAATCCAACCACCGATAATCCAATCTTGTATCTAAATTTACTCCTTCTAGATTATTATAATCAAATGGTAAATTTTGAGCCTTCGAAGTAATTTCAATTTTTTCTGGAATGATTTCCATTTGTCCTAATTTTACAGCTTCATTTTCTATTATTTTTCCTTTTACTTTTATTGTACTATCTACCGTTACATTAGATAATATTTCTAATAGCTCTTGATTTTTTTCTTCTGATTTTTCAATAGTCATTTGCACTTTTCCAGTACTATCTTTTAAAATGACAAACATTACCCATTTTTTATCACGAATTGAATCAATTAATCCACTGAAATCTATTTCTTGATTTGCATATTTTTTTAAATCTTTTACATAAATTTTTTCCATTTTTCGTTCCTTCTTTCTAATATAAAAAAATTCTATAAATATAAGGACGACATATGGCCGCGGTACCACCTTATTTCATAGAATCTATGCACTTTTTCTCTTATCGCGAGAATACGAATACAAGGTTCTTTGGTGTCTTCTTTTCAATAAAAATCTTTGTTTTCACCTACCACAAAGTCTCTGTTAATTTTAAATGAAAATACTCTTCCAATTTGTATTTTATGTCTTTATTTTAAATAAGTTTTATTTATTTGTCAATTTTTTTTCTAATTTTGAAGAACTATTCCTTTTTTCTTGTTGTAGTATAGATTTAATCACTTCGGTAATTTCTGATTCATTTTCTATTTCAGCTAATTCTTTTTGTTGCTTCAAAAACTGATTGGCTCTTATGCTCAAAAAATTTTGTTGGACAGAATTTTTAGTTGTTTTTTTCATGAAAATTCCTAATATCGCATATTTGTCTTCCGCTAATTTTTGAAAAATTACTCTTATTTTAAAACCTTTTACTTCTAGCATTCCGCCAACCCAAAAGTTATTTCTTGTAAATTTAGAAACATTTTTAAATGAATTATTTTGGATAGACTCGAGTAATTCTAAAATTGTTTCATAATAAGCTATTGGGATTTCTTCTATATCTTTTAAGGCATAGACATTTCCTAAATCACTTTTTAAATACACCAATTTATTTTCTACAACTTCATTTGTTTGTGGTTCTTCTATTTCTAAGTATTCTTCCTCTTTTTCTTCATGCAAATATAAATTCATTTGAGTTAAAATATATTTTATTTCATCTTTACTCATTTTAGCTTCTTCAAGCCACTTAGTAAATAATTCCATATTAGGTGGAATTTTTATTATTTCACCATTTTTATAAAAATTTCTTATATTAGCTCGTGTAGCAACTTCTTGTTCACTCATTGTAAAATCCAAAAGTTTTTGATTCACACTATTTTCTTTTTTTTGAATATTTAAATACACAAATGTATTGTAATCCATTGTAACATCCATAATCTCTTTTAATACTTCCAACGACGTGTTATCCATTGTTTCATTGGAAAAAGTTATAAATTTCGTTTCTTCTAAACCTGCTGTCATTTTAGTTATTTTAGACACGATCTCTTTTACTATTCTTTGATCTTTTTCCCATTTCGATTTATTAACTAAAAATTCTGATTGTAATTTTGTTAACCTTTTATCTAATAAATGAATTACTAACCCGAAAATGCCTTTATTTTCATTAATGGATATCTCTTCTGCTAAGACATAACCCATCATGATATAAATAAGCTCTTTATTTTTTTCTCTTTCCTCCAACAATTGGCATAATTTGGAAATTTCTAGAGGCGAAATCGTTCTATTCATATACTTTAATACTTTGCCTGTTTCTCTTGAACCATTTTTTAACAACTCCAAGAATGAATCAATCCCTTTAATAAGACGACCATTTTTCAATGCATTTAAATATTTTCTAATTCTTTCTTGATCATCAGAATTCAGTGTTTCATACGCACATATTACATTAAATATATTTTCTCTTAGCCAAAATGATGACTCGGTAATCAAAAATGATTGTTGCTCTTTATAAGTATTAGGATGAATGGCATAATAAATTGCTTCTAATAAATCTTTAGCTAGAACTCTTTCTTCTCGATTTTCAAATTGCGTTTTAATTTTTTTTAGAAACTCATATTCTTCTGGCAAAACAGGTTCTTTACTCTTTTGATTCAAAAGCTCATCTTTAAGTTGCATTACTTTATCTATTTCTATTCTTTCAGGAATTTGAACTTTACATTTTATATTATTTTTAAAGATAAACCCATTTTCTTGGAGAACTCGTTTCATAATTTTTCTTTGTTCTATTTCTGTTTTATTTTGTAATTCTTCTTGTAATTGTTCTTTGGTAACCCAATTTCTTTTTCCCATACAAAAATCCCCTTTTTTAAGTGGGACTTATTTTAATTTATTTTTTACACTTTGTCAAATTTCAGAAACATATTCTAAAAGACGCATGAACATTTTAATAAATTTGGAATCTAATCCTCTTGATTTTAATTTTCGAATAGCTATTCTTTTATGCTTAATATCCAGATTCCCAAAAATGATTGAGCTAAGCATTTCTTTGAATTCTGTTTTTATTTGCAGATCACTAATAATTGAGTCTATATCTTCATTTATTAAACGAACCGCATCAATTTCAATGTCTTTTCCTTTACAATTTATAGATAATTGACTCGTTGTTTTTACATTTTTCACTTCAACAATGAAATCGGCATCTTCGATATAACTTGTTGATTCATATATATTTTTGTCCAAATAAACAATTACTTCATCCGCTTTTCTTGTATTTCTAAAACGAATTTTATAATTTCTCGTATCAGGAATAATTCCGCTCTTTCCTTCTAATGGATGAATAATTACGGTAAAGTTATTTTGCAAATAATTATAATCAATAGCTGTTTTAATATAATATCCTTGCTCATTAAGTCTCGTTACTCCATCATCTTCATATAATTTGTAAATATTGCTTTTTCCTGGAAAAATATGAATTTCCATATCTTTGGGAGCCTGTGTAATATTTCTGTTTTCCTCTAAAATGGCTAGTGGAATAATTGAGCCAGATTTGGCAAATACCGGATAATCTTCGTCTTTAAAGAATGTTACATAATGTTTGTCACCAGGAAATTTTTTGCCTGTTTTAAAATCATACCACATGCCTGCTGGCAAATAGACTCTCGCGACAGTTCTGTTCATAACTATATCTTTTTTCTCAGTTATCGGAGAGACTAAAAGTTCTGTTCCAAAATAATATTCATTTTTATAAGTTGGCTCATCATAAATAGCCGGATTTGTATAATAAAGTGGTTGAATTAAAGGTAAGCCTATTTCATGATATTTGTTGGCTTCTGTATATAAATATGGAATAAGTCTATGACGAAGTAAGCAATAATCTTGAACAATTTTTAATGTTTTTACATCCCATTTCCATGGTTCACGCTTATAATACTTTCCTCCTTTTGATGCGAGACGAAAGATTGGGCTAAAGCAAGCAAGTTCAATATATCTTATATAAAGTAGAGCTTCTTCCATTCCAAATTCATACCCCCCAATATCATGACTCCACCAAGAAAGACCTTTATTTGATGCCATTGAATTGAAATAAGGAAGAGCGCTTAATGTCTCCCATGAAACACGAGTTTTTCCACTGTATAACGCTGGATATCTGTGAGAAGCTACTAACCCATTTTTAGCTAAGATTAATCCTCTTTTTTCAAAAGTTTTTTTATAATTTTCAAAGTGATATCTTGTTAAAGCTCTTAGTGTGTATAAGTCTTTTTCGTCACTATAATCGATAAAGAAAAAATCTACTCCTTTATCTTCTAATGGTTTAATTAAATTATGAAAATAACTATTTAAAAGAAATTTATCAAAAACATTAAATGGAATGGTACTTTTGTCCGTTAATCCCATATTTCTAGCAATTTCTTCATAATGGTCTTCGTGAGGCATGATTCCTTCTTTTGGATCAAGTGTTAAACCCAAACGAATTCCTCGATCATGTAAATATTTGGAAAAATAACTGGGATCTGAAAAAAGATTTCGATTAAATGTGTATCCAGTTTTATATTTCGTCAGATCTTTGGCATCTTTTAAATGCCAAAATTCGCCTAATAAAATAATTGATAGAGGTATTTGATAACGATTAAAATTTGTTATTAACTCAGCAATATCATTGAAATTGTATATTTCATTTTTATTCCACCAAATTCCTAATGCATATCTTGGAATGAGCTCAGGAAAACCAGTTAACATGAAATAATCTCTTAAACATAAACCAAAATCTCTTCGATACATAAAAACATAAATGTCGGTTCTTGGTATAGTATTCGGTGTTAAAAATCCATCTTCATTAATAATCATACTTGGACTATCGTCTATAGAAACAAAACCATCAACAGAATATAACCCTTTTTGATAATTTGGCGTGGATAAGTTTATGCCTAACCCAGAAGTTTTAAAGTTTCTTACTTCTTTATTTTTCATAAACCAAGATTTATCTGTACCTAAGAGCATGATTTCAATATTTAAAGATTCAAATGGTTTTTCTTTTTGATATTTTAATAGGAAATATTTTGTAGTAATTTCTAAATATCGATCATCTTCTACTACTTTGAAGTCTGGAACTGAAAAGTTTCTGTTAATTACTTGTTCGGTTAAATCATCAAAAAATAGACCATCTTTATTAAATTCTAACCGAACTAAACGTTCAGTAAGCACGGTTATACGATATTTTTGACCTTGGAAAATCGTTTCTTTTTTACTTTTGGCATTTTGATAATTTGGTCTAAAATGTGGTTCCATTTGATTAAACACATGCATCAGCCCCTATCTTCTTTATATTTTAACATTTTTTTCTTGATTCACCAATTTACTTTATCATAAGATATGCCATAAAAAAGCCTAAGATTAAACAGATAACAATTACACAGGATCCTCTTAAAAATCCTTTGGAATAAGCATTTTCGTTCTCTTTTGCTTTTATTAGTTTTAACTCTTCAGGCTCTTTTTTTGATTCTATAAAAAACTCTTGGTTTTCATATTTTGTAAGTAATTCTTGTCCTGTTCCAATTTTATAATATTCTAGCATGAAAGGATATTGATATTGAAAAAACAAAGCATCTTTGGAAATATCTTTTGGAATTCCATTTAATAATTCCGTTGCTAAAGCATAATTTTGCTCATTTTTTCTTGCTGGCTTTCCTAAATCATGTTTTAACGAAAACTCTTCGGCATATTTTTCTAATAAACCTTCTGTTAAAGCGCTTGCAAAATTTTTCTTAAAAATATCTTGTTCACTTTCTATTTGAGGAGTGACAATATATCGAAAGAGTTCTCTAACTAGAATATTTTTTTTAATAAGGATTTCCATTTCTTCATAGCTTTTGCCATTTAAATCCTCTTGATCTAAGTAAATATGAACTAAATCATCTTTTTTAGGAAATGTCGTTTCATCTAAAACAACAAAATCTTTTGTTAATAAATTTCTTAATCTTTGATCATTTTCTATTCCTAAACTATCCTGATAATCTCTTAATATTTGTAAGATCATTTGTTTAGCATAGCGATTTATTTCTTTTACTAGTTCCTCTTTCGTCATAAATGCTTCTCTACTTTCTTTGTTTATTATATAATAGGATTACTATTTTTTCTAGTAGGAGGTGTAAATTTATGTTTCGATATACATTAGATAATAAAAGATATCAAACATTAAACTATTTTTATAAACAAAAATTTGGAAAAAAAGTATATAAGGTTAGTTTAAATGCGGGATTTTCTTGCCCACACATGAAAAATGGAGGTTGCATATTTTGCTCACATGAAAGTGGGGATTTTGCTGGAAATAAACAGGATGATCTTGTTACTCAATTTAAAAATGTTCAAAAAATGATGGAAAGAAAATGGCCAGGAAGTTACGCGATTGGATATTTTCAAGCTGGAACAAATACTTATGCGCCTCTTTTGACTTTGAAAGAAAAATATGAGTCTATTTTAGCTTTACCAAATGTTGTTGGCCTTTCTATAGCGACAAGAAGCGATGCAATTTCTGAAGAAGTTTATGATTATTTAGAAGAATTATCAAAAAGAACTTTTTTAACTGTTGAACTCGGATTACAGTCTATACACGAAGAATCTTTAAAATTTATTCATCGAGGACACACTTTAGAAAATTTTACTAAAAGTGTTTTAGAACTTAAAAAAAGAAATATTTTAGTTGTTGTTCATATTATTAATGGTCTTCCTAATGAAACTAAGGAAGATATGATTGCTACAGTTAAATTTTTAAATAATTTAGGTATAGATGGGATTAAAATTCATATGCTTCATATTCTTAAAAATACTTTTTTAGCAAATTATTATGAAGAACATCCATTTCATGTTTTGTCAAAAGAAGAATATATTGATATTGTTTGTGAACAACTAAGATATTTGGATGAAAAAGTGGTTATTCACCGAATTACTGGCGATCCTAAAAAAGAAGATTTGATTGCTCCCACTTGGCTTTTAAAAAAAGTTTGTTTATTAAATGATATTGATAAAGAAATGAAAAAAAGAGACATATATCAAGGAGATCTAACTTGAAGTCACTATTTTTGTAATTAAAAATCCTTTTAAAGAAGTTTCTAATGCTATTTCCTCTCCTTTTGTTTCTTTTAGATAGTTTTTATATTTCTCCCTAAAAATAGCAAAGGATTTTTCTAAACTACTTCCTCTTAATGTATCGCAAAATTCATTGACACATAATCTTTTTATATTTTTTATATTATTTTCAGAGACATAAGTTAAAAATTCACTACTCCGAATATTGGTCTTTGTCTCAATTATTGTTTCCAAACCATAACTTGGTTTAATATTCATAATAAGTAGACAAATCATAATAAAACCACTTAAAAATATATATTTACGCATAAGTACTTCACCTAAAATTAATATGGAAAGTTTTTTTGAAAAAAGAATGGTATTTTTTACCATTCTATAATTGTATACCCATCGCTTTCTAGAATTTCTTTTTGATGTTTATAATTTTTATTACGATAAGCCACCTTAACAATTTTTCCGGTATTTCTTTCTTTTTGGATTTCATTAAAAATCTTTTCATCAAGTTGATTTATTATATAAACTTTTTTTTCTTTGTTTTTAGGAATTTTAAAACCTCTTTCTTTTAATAATAATACGAGTCTTTCAAATCCAATAGAAAATCCAGCTGCTGGTACAGAAATATTTGCATATTTCTCAACCATTTTATCATAACGACCACCGCCACCGATGGAAGATCCTAAATCTTCAACGCTTATTTCAAAAATTGGTCCTGTATAGTAACCCATTCCTCTTACTAGAGTTGGATCAAAAACTAAATTTGCTTCCACATTTTGAGAAACAATATGCATAATTTCTTCTAAATTTTTGATTATATTTTCTTCTAATTCGAAATCTTTACAGAAATCCGTAATATTTTGGGCATCATGTTGAAATAATTCTAAATATCTCTCAACTTTTTCTTCTTCAAAATTATTTTTTACTAATTCTTCTTTCACTCCAGCAAAACCAATTTTATCAAGTTTATCTAAAGAGATCAAAATTTCATCTGTTTTTTCAACTTCCAGCCCCGAAAACTTAACCATACTAGTTAAAATACGACGATCGTTTATTTTAATTTGGAAATTTTGAAAATTTAAGTTTCTCAAAAATGTTGTTACTGCAGTTATAAGTTCAATTTCAGCTAAATTTGTTTTTTCACCAAAAATATCTAAATCACATTGCATAAACTCTCTATATCTTCCTTTTTGAGGTCGATCAGCACGCCAGACAAACCCTGTCTGAAATGCTCGAAAAGGACTATTTAGTTCATTCATATTGTTTGCGTAAAATCTTGATAAAGGAACTGTTAAATCGTAGCGCAAACCACTATCTACTAAATCGTTTGATTCTTTGATATTTTCGATATTTAATTTTTCGCCTCTTTTTAAAATTTTAAAAATAAGCTTTTCGTTGTCTCCACCTTGCTTACTTGTTAAGTTTTCAATGTGTTCAAGACAAGGCGTGCCTATAATTTCAAATCCAAAAGTGGCGTATGTTTCTTTCATGATTTTTAATACATATTCTCGCAAAGCCATATCTTCTGGTAAAAAATCTCTTGTTCCTTTAATAGGGATTTTTATGAAACTCATTATTTCTGCCTCATTTCTAACGTTTTTAAAAATTCTTGATCACTTGGAGTTATTAATGTTCCAAATTCATTTTCTGGTGTTACAATAACCGATAAATTATTCATACATGTGTACCAATATCCTTTATCCTCTTTTCTTATATCTACTACAGTATAAAAATCAGGAATAGAAGATAACTGTTCAACAGTTAAACATTTTTCCGGAAAATGTTTTCCAGGAGTCATAACTTGATAAGGCAAATATTTATCTTTCAATCGGGCCATTTTTAAATGAAGAAGCAAAGATTGTAATTTTATAAAATCCACCTTATCTTCATTACAATATTTTAATTCGATTCTCCCATTCTTTTTTTCTTGTTCTTTATCACGCCAAACAACAATTGGCTCTGTGTTTACAAATAATTTTTCCCCTTTAAAAACTGTTTGTAACTTTTCTTTTTTTCCCTCATATTCTTCTTTTGCGGTAGTAATCAATTCTCCTGGTGTAAAATGAATAGTTTTTTTCGTAATATACATGAATATTCCCCCTCATAAAAACGATTTGTTTCCTTTATACTATATCACAAAATTTATTTCTTGACAAAAAAAAGAAGAAGACTTGCTCCTTATTTTACTTCAATATATTTTCTAGTATCTTTTTCTTCTTTTTTAGGAATTACTACAGAAAGAGTTCCGTGTTCAAATGAGGCAGCAATATTTTCTTCATCAATATCGCCTAAGTAGAAACTTCGTTGATATTTTCCGTAAATTCTTTCACGACGAATATATTTTTTCTCTTGTTTTTCTTCTTCGGATTCACTTTTTTCTGCCGTAATTGTTAAATTACCTTGGTTACATTCTATTTTAATTTCATCTTTTTTGAATCCTGGAATATCCATCTCGATATGATACTTTTGATCTTTTTCATAAATATCACATTTCATTTTATTTTCATCTCCTTCAAAAAAGTTATTAAATAAATCATCTAAATAGTAATTTCTAGGTACTAATTTCATTCTTATCATTCCTTTCACAATTATTATTATACTCATTTTTTAGCACTTGTCAAGCCTAAGTGCTAATTTTTCTTTTTTTGTACTTTTTTAGTTTACTCAGTATTTCTTTAATTATTCAGGAATTGCATATAAGACAATTTCTGTTGGAAAAATTGGACCTCCATAGTATCTTAAATAATATTTATACCGAATTCCTAAACTATTTATATATTGCCAAATTTTCAAGAAATCTTCATAACCGTGATATATGGAAATAATTAGAGCTGGTTGTTCTTTTAATAAATGTCTTTCACTACCTTTTAAGGCATATATTTCGGAACCCTCAATATCCATTTTTAAAATCGTAATTTTGTCTTTAATATCTTCATCTAAAGTTGTAATGGGCAAATTGCCTTCTTCGTTATTATTCACTTGATTGGAAGAAGTGCTAATTTCGTGATTGATTACTGAACCATTTCCCACAAAGTCCATAACCGCTTTTTTAGAATAAATAATTCGTGGATAAGTGGATAAGTTTTCTTTTAATGTATGCATACTTTCTTCTGTAATTTCATAAGCATATATTTTTTTATAGCTATCTATGCCATAAGTCGTGACGAAATCTTTGATTGTATCACCTGTGTAAGCTCCTAAATCGACAAAGACTTCATTTTGACAACCGGGAATAATATCTAAGTCAAAATAATGTGGAAAATGTTTTTCAATAACTTCTCCTAAATTTATAAAATCATAATTATACCAATTATTTACAACTGCATAAAAAGTTTTTTTAGATCGATAATCTGTTAAACTTTCATAAAAGGTTTTTAGTTCTTTACTATTTTCTTTTAAAAAGGAACTTACTTTAATAATAGTATTATTTTCTATAGTACTTAGTTTTCCCCAAAAAACAAATTGACTTAAAAAAGTATCAATATTTTCCTGTGTTTCTGTTGGAATCATTTTTAATTTTTCAAAAATATGTTCTTCTATTTCTTTTTGCGTGAATAATTCTAACTCGTTTAATAACTCATAAGTTTTTTTATCTATATAATTCATATTTTCACCTAATCTATTGTATTTTTCAAAAAAGAAAAAATACCATTTTTGGTACTTTTATTCTATTCTTATCTTGTCGGAGCAAGAATAACACGAAAACTAAGCCAACTTGTTACACGGCCGTATCCATGACTAAAAGCAAACACACCTGCATCTAAACCATCATAGTGATAACCTCCACGCGTAAACCACGGATAACCATAAAAAACAAACCAAGCATTGTCGGTGTACCAACTGCCAATTTGTCTTGTTGCGGTCAAATAATTTAAAGAAGTAAAAGGTCCCATTTCCCCTGTTGCATCGCCTAAGATTCTTCTTTGATATCGTTCATCTATCGTAGCATAAGCATAAGTATCATAATATTTACTATCCGGAAATTCATAACCGTCTGTTAAAGATGTAAGTTTTGAGGTATCCCCATCACATGTTGGACAGCCGAAATTCCCATTGAATCCTGAATTATAGATACTATTTCTTCCACTCATAGGTTTGCCATTTTCATCTATCATAACTCCCATCATATATTCCCATGAACCACCCGCCATATCATAAATTCCTGATATATTGCCGGTTGTGCTTGCTAAAATACTATTTGGATAGGCTGTATTACATGTCCCATCATTACAATACCGATTACATTCTTCATTCGTTCCTGTAGAAACACATGTTGGTTCATTGTTTGCTTGATATCCTGTAATATACCTTGAATTGTTATTTATTCGGACACTTACTTGTGACCCATAAGCACTATGCTGTAAATAGGCAACCGCTCCCCATTCTGTATTCTTCATCATGTGACTATCTAACTCTCTTTTGTAATCATAGGATGTGTAAAAGGCATTCGCCACTTGTATACTTCGCCATGAACTCACATTGGGTTTTATTTCTATAGCTTCTCCATTTCTTACATTATAATTTTCTGTTATTGTTGTTCCTGTTTCAAACTTCCCGACCCAAAAACCAGTACTCGAGATACTTAAGAACGCTGGATGGGTCATGTAATCTCCAACTATACAATTTCCAGTTTTTCCACTTTCCATGGGTGTTGTGCATTCTCCGTCTTTTTCATCACTGGTATTATAATCGCCAAATATTATAGGTATTTCATGAGCTTTACTTTCATCAATGCTCGTCAAACTATCATAGTTTCCTAAGTCCCATAATTGATATCTATATTTAGGTATCCACACAAAATAACTTTCTATAGCTTCTTCTGGTATGATTTCATTTGCTTCATATGTTTTATTTGTAAAATCGACATATCGTAGTAATCCTTCATTGTTTGCTACTTTGCCTGCACTTATTTTTTTTATCTCTTCTTCATCTAAAGCTCGATTATATATTTGGGCTTGTTTAACATTTACATCTGCATAATCCATTTCAGTATTATTTTTTTCAGGATTCGCTCCTATATAAAATGGCATATTAGAAACATTTATAGTCCCTTCTTGTTCTTTTTCTGTAGCCAATTCCCCATTTATATACAATTTTAACTCTTTACCATTATAAGTCATAACAATTTGATATTCTTTCCCAATCTCTATTTTACTTGCTGTTAAAATTGTATAATCTGTTTGTCCATTTAGATATAAATTAGCTTTGATTTCTCCATCCGAACGAATATAAATTCCACCACCGGCAGATTCTTTATTATTCAAAATTTCGCTAGTCCGCTCCCTAAATCGATTAAATTCAAAAATAACCGATAAAGTTATTTGATCAACAAAATCATAATCAGCTAATCCTAAATTGATATAGTCATCTTCTCCATCTAGAGTTACATAGCCATTCTCTTTTGTTGCTCCTACTACTTTTCCTTCACTATTTAATGTATCATATTGATCATCTAAAATGACGGAGTTTGCCCAATTCTTATCCGCATAACTATACCATTCACTTTCTAAGTTGGCTTTCTTGACTGTTCCATTTTCTTCAATTGTTACAGGTACTAGTTCATCTTTTAATATTGGATCGGTCCCATTTAATATTCCTTCTGTATAAGTTTTAGTAAAATAGATTTCACATCTCGTTTTATATTCACTCATATTATTTACCACTGGACTCCAACTTACACTATCCCAATTGATATAAGCTTCATTTGTACAGGTTGATTTTTCTCGATCATAATAGTATCCACTTTCTTTACTTGGAATACTACTTGTTTGTTCTTCTTCTAAATAGATAGCTAATTCGATATTTTCATCTGTTTTTCTTTGTTCTGGTACTAGTGTTTTATTCAAATAACCCCCCCCCAGAACAATTAAGCTGGTGAGGAGAATTCCTAAAATAATACGATTTTTTTTCATTATTTTCATTTCTCCTTTAGTATCTAAAGTATACCAAAAAATGAATCTTTTTTAAAGACTCATTTTTATTCAGGAGTCAAAACAATGCGAAAACCAATTGTATAAGCTACACGCCCGCTATTATTACCAAAAGCAAACACACCAGCGTTTGTACCATCATCAAAACTAGTTCCTCGAATAAACCAAGGTTGACTGGAATGAGTAAAGTAAGAGTGATTAGTATACCAACTACTTATTTGTCTTGTTTGGGTCAAATATATTGTTTCTACAAACGCTCCCATTTCGCTTGTTGCATCGCCTAAGATTCTTCTTTGGTATTGTTCATCTACTGTGGCATAGGCATAGGTATCATAATATTTAAATTCTGGCCAATTATATCCGTTACTTATATTAGTTAAAGAGCTTGTATCATTATTACATGTAGGACAACCTAATGTACCATTAAATCCTGAATTATAGATACTATTTCGTCCACTCATTGGTTGACCATTTTGATCGACTACAACTCCCATGACATATTCCCAAGTCCCTCCACTCATATCATAAATTCCACTTATGTTTCTGGTGGTACTTGCGAGAATACTATTTGGATAAACTATATTACAACTATTATCATTACAGTACTTATTGCATTCTTCATTCGTTCCTGTATACCCACAGGTTGGTTCAACATTTCCTTGATACCCTGTTATATAATCTGAATTATTATTAATCCTTACACTTGTCGCACTTCCATAGATACTATGCTGTAAATAGGCGACTGCTCCCCATTCCGTATTTTTCATCATATGACTATCTAAATTTCTTTGATAGTTATATGAACTATAGAAGGCATTTGCAGCCTGTATTCCTCGCCAACTATAAACATTTGGTTTAACAATAATTTTACTTGAATCATTTGTATTTTGCTCAGCTTCACTTATTGTAGTCGCTCCACCATACCCTGTCTCAAATTTACCGGTCCAAAATCCACTACTTGGAATACTTAGGAATGCTGGATGAGTCATGTAGTCTCCAACTGTACAATTTCCACTTGCTCCACTTAGCATCGGGGTTGTACATTCTCCTTCTCGTTCATCTAAGGTTGTATAATTTCCAAATATTATTGGTATTTCATGGACTTTGCTTGTATCAATCGTAGTTAAACTATCATAGTTTCCTAAATCCCATAATTGATATCGATATCTTGGAATCCAGACAAAATAAGATTCTATTGTCTCCTCCGGAATTGTATCTCCAATAGTATAACTATTTGCTGTACTTTCATCTTTTAAGATAATTGCATTCGCCCATTCCTTTTTTTCATAACTATACCATTCACTTTTGACATCCGCTTTTTTGACTGTTCCATCTTCCTCAATCGTTACAGCTATTAATGGCTCTTCTAATATAGGATCGGTTCCGTTTAAGATAGACTCACTATATCGACTTTCAAAATAAAGAGTACATTTGGTATTTCTTTCTGTCATATTTATTACTTTGACAGACCATTCTGTTTCATTAAATTCGACACTTGCTCCTTTGGTACAAGTTGTTTTTTCTTTATCTATTATATAACCTTCACCTTTTCCGGGCATCTTACTACTTATTTTATTATCTACATAAAAGGCGAAGTACAAGTCTCCATTACTTCCAACAGACCCTTCAATTATATTAAAATTTTGTTTGGTTTCAAAACTAGCAAATGAAGTATAGAAAAATACTCCTGCTATTAATACTACACATGCTATCGTAAATATACTTATTCCTATCCTTTTGGGATCTCTTTGTTTATATTTTTCTAATTGCATTAAGTCCCTCCTTTTATTGGGGTTAGAATGATGCGAAAACTCCCCCAACTAAGTGCACAGCCACTATCATCTGCGAAAGCGAACACACCTGCATTCAAACCGTCATTGTGAGCTGCTCCACGGATAATTACTGGATATTCAATCCAACTAAAACGAGCGAAGTCAATGTACCAACTTCCTATTTGCATTGTTTGATTTAAATAGGTCATAATACCGAATAAACCCATCTCTCCCGTAGCATCTCCTAAGATTCTCCTTTGAAATTGTTCATCTACTGTAGCATAGTTATATATATCATAATATTTGCTATCCGGAAAGTCATAACCAGTTGTGAGTTCGGTTAATTTTGAAGTATCATTATCACATGTTGGACAACCAAATGTTCCGTTAAACCCAGAATTATTTATACTATTTCGACCACTCATTGGTTTGCCATTTTGATCTACCATTACTCCCATCATATATTCCCATGATCCGCCTGCCAGATCATAGATTCCTGTTATATTGCCGGTGGTGCTTGCTAAAATACTCTTTGGGTATGCTGTATTGCATGTTCCATCATTACAATACCTGTTGCATTCTTCATTCGTTGTTGTGTAACCACAGGTTGGCTCATTATTCGCTTGATAACCTGTTATATAATTAGAGTTATTATTAAGTCTTACACTTGTTGCATTTCCATAGGCACTATGCTGTAAGTAGGCTACTGCTCCCCACTCTGTATTCTTCATCATATGGCTATCTAACTTTCTTTGGTAATCATAAGAACTATAGAAAGCATTCGCAACTTGTATTCCTCGCCAACTGTATGCATTTGGCTTAATGATTACTTTACTTGAATCATTCACATTCTGTTGGGCCTCGGCTATGCTTGTTGCTCCATTATATCCTGTTTCAAATTTACCAACCCAGAATCCAGTTGATGGAATACTTATAAATGCGGGATGGGTCATGTAGTCTCCGACTGTACAATTCCCAGTTTTTCCACTTTCCATTGGCGTGGTACATTCTCCGTCTTTTTCATCACTTGTATTATAATCGCCAAATATTATAGGAATCTCATGTACTTTACTTTCGTCAATAGCTGTTAAACTATCATAGTTTCCTAAATCCCATAGTTGATATCGATATTTCGGTATCCACACAAAATAGCTTTCTATTTTCTCTTCTGGAATGATTTCATTATCTTCATAACTTTTATTTGTAAAATCTACATAACGGAGTAATCCTTCGCTATTTGCTACCTTTCCTTCACTTACTAAAGATACTTCTTCCTCACTTATTGCTCGATCATAAATCTGAACATTTTTTATATTCATATCGGCAAAATCCGAATGATTTCCGCTTGCTGCAGGATTTGCTCCAATCAAAATTGGTCTTGGCGATATGATACTTTCATAACTAATAGCTAAATTATTAATAAGTTTACCATTTAAATATAAATTAATAGTTTCATTATTTATAACTACTACAACCGTATATTCTTTTGCTACTTCTAAAATATAAGAACTTTCTATACGTTGATATGCGCCATTCATGTAAAAATTTATACTTAGTTCTCCAGTTGAACGAACAAATATGCCTCCACCTGCTGCATCCCAGTTTCCTAATATATTACTATTTCCATTACTGTTAATAGAATTTAAACTAAAAATCGTACTATATGTTAATCCTTCTGTAAATTCATAATTTTCTAATCCTAAATCGATATAATCATCTACACCATCAAATGAAACATAGCCATTCTCTTTTGTTGCTCCATAAACGTCACCTTGATTATTTAATGTATCATATTGATCATCTAAAATGACAGAGTTTGCCCAATTCTTATTCGCATAACTATACCATTCACTTTCTAAATTAGCTTTTTTGACTGTTCCATTTTCTTCGATAGTTACTGGAACTAATTCATCTTTTAGTACCGGATCTGTTCCATTTAAGATTCCTTCTGTATAAGTTTTAGTAAAATGGATTTCACATCTTGTTTTATATTCACTCATGTTACTCACGACTGGACTCCAACTTACACTATCCCAGTTGATATAAGCTTCATTCGTGCAACTAGATCTCTCTCGATCATAATAGTAGCCACTTTCTTTACTGGGAATATAATTTGTTTGTTCACCTTCTAAATAGATAGCTAACTCAATCTTTTCGTTTATAGAATACTCTTTTATTTTATTTTCTTTTTGAAGTAAGATGATGAAACATACAGATATACATATAATTAATAAAAAAAGTATAAGATGCTTTTTCATTCTCTCACCTCAATTATTATGTATCCTTTTCTATGAAATATTATAACATTTTAGCATTGCTTTTTGCAATACAGATAAGACTTTAAAAAAAACGATGAATTTTTTCACCGCTTTTTTAACTATTAATTTTTTACAGTTGATTCTTTTTCTTTTTTCTTGATTTTTTCGGCAGTAGCTAGATCTTCTAAAGCGTATTCACAAGCTTGAATTACAAATCTAGAAAAAGTAATTTCTGTTCCTTCTAAAACTTTTTCGATTTCATTAATTACAGAAACCGGAAAACGAATTGTTTTATTTTCTGTTTCTTTCTTTTCAAACTTCAATTGAAATGCCATGATAAACCACTTCCTTAATCAAAATTGTAATACACAATTATTTTATAATATGCATTGCATATTGCACTGCTAGAGTGGTTTATCCTGTTTTTTATAATTTTTTCATTTTTTTGTTACTTGAATTTTTTCTATATTTCCCATATAAGGGCGTAAGGCTTCTGGAATAAATATTGATCCATCTTCTTGATAATTATTTTCTAAAAATGCTATTAGTCCTCTTGGTGTTGCACATACTGTATTGTTTAATGTATGGGCTAGAATATTTCCTTCTTTAGTTTTTATTCTTATTCCAAGTCTTCTAGCTTGAGCATCTCCTAAAGTAGAACATGAACCCACTTCAAAATATTTTTGTTGTCTTGGGCTCCATGCCTCTACATCACATGATTTTACTTTTAAGTCAGCTAAATCTCCTGAACAACACTCAAGTGTTCGTACTGGGACATTTAAACTTCTAAAGAAATCTACTGTTAGTTTCCACATTTTATTATACCAGTCCATGCTTTCTTCTGGTTTACAAATGACAATCATTTCTTCTTTTTCAAATTGGTGAACTCTATATAATCCTCTTTCTTCAATTCCATGACTTCCTACTTCTTTTCGAAAACATGGAGAATAAGAAGTTAAAGTAATAGGTAATTCTACTTCTTTAACAATTTGATCTTTAAATTTACCAATCATACTATGTTCACTTGTTCCGATTAAATATAAGTCTTCTCCTTCAATTTTATACATCATTGCATCCATTTCAGCAAAACTCATGACACCAGTTACTACATCGCTTCGTATCATAAATGGAGGAATTGCATAGGTAAATCCTGCATTAATCATAAAATCTCTTGCATAGGCAAGCATCGCACTATGAAGTCTTGCTCCATCCCCTAATAAATAATAAAAACCATTGCCACTTGTTCTTCCAGCACTTTCTTTATCTAAGCCTGTAATACTTTCTAAAATATCCGCGTGATATGGAATTTCATAATCTGGAACAATTGGGTCTCCAAATTTTTCAATTTCTACATTTTCTGTATCATCTTTACCAATAGGTACGCTTGAATCCATAATCTGTGGAATAACCATCATTCTCGTTTTGATTTCATTTTCCAAAGAAACTTCTTCTTGTTCTAAAGTGGCAATTTCTTCGTTCATCTTTTTTACTTTTTCTTTAACCGTTTCTGCTTCTTCTTTTTTTCCTTCACCCATCATTTGTCCGATTTCTTTAGCTAGTTTATTTTTTTCGCTTCGAAGCTCATCGGCTTTTTTCCGAGAATCTCTCCATTTTTCATCCAATTCATAAACTTCATCAACTATTGGAAGTTTTTCATCCTGAAATTTTTTCTTAATATTTTCTTTTACTATTTCTTTTTGCTCTCTTATTAATTTAATATCAATCATTTTTCTTTTTTCCTTTCTTATTGTCCTCTTTTTATTCTACTATATGCACTTTGACATTGATGTTCAAACTGATTTCTACTTACCATATAGTCTTTATCCGTACAGAAACCTAATGGTAAAGATTTCATTGGTTCAATTGTACATAAAAATTCTCCAAATTGTTTTTCAAAAAACAATCGATGATTTTCATGTAAATTTTTATCTTGGCATATACGCTCTTTTTTTAAAATAACTCCACGATCATAATCAAAATAAGTTGCTGATAATAAAGAAAATTCAGTATTTCCTTTCCATACTTTATGAGAAATAATTTCTTTATTCTGATAATAAAGTTCTTCTTTCCTTCCTTTTTGAAAATCTTGCTTATTCAATTTTACTACTCCATTTGGCAAGAAAACCATTTTAATGTTTGTATCTGGTATATATCGCCACGAATCTATAAAATCTGATAAAACTTCACACGAGACAATTTTATTTTGTTGAAAATCAAAAACAACATAATAATTTTTAGAAGACATATTGAGCCAAAAAGCTATATGAAATCTTCCTTTTTTTTCTAATATTTCCTGAGAAAAATTTACAGTCTCTATTGAACAAGATTTTACTTCGTGTTCTATGTATGGCAAATAATAGGATACCAGAGAAAAATACTCCAAAAAATTAACCCTTATAAACTCATTTTTTAAATAGCTAATTGCTTCCATAGTATCAATCCTTTCAACAAAAGAAAAAACCACAAGACAAATACTCCGTTAAGGAGCGAAATTTGTCTCGCGGTGCCATCCTTTTTTTTACTTAATTTTCGATAACGGTTTTACCCGGAGATGATTAGTCCCTCTAAAAAGTAGAAACAAATTTAATTTCTTACTCCTTTTCATCAACCAGAAGCTTTCTAAAAAGAATTTTAAATCTGCTATGTCTTTTTTTTGATTTCTTCTATAGTATATCACAAATTTTTATTTGGATGAAGATTTTTTATTTTCTATTTTTTCTAACTATTCATTAATTTATTTTTTGGAGTGCTTCACATATTTTTTGATAATTTGGCTTGTATTTATTTTCTACTCTTAAAATATCTTTTTTGGTTATATTTTTTATTCTTTTTAAATCCATATTATGTTCTAGGTCAATTTTTTTTATATAAAGAGCAGATTCATTTTTACTTGAAATAATCGATTCAATATAATCATTATAAGTTGTATTTTTTTCTCTAGTTAAAATATCTACTACTTCTACTATTTCTTTTGAGATACCTAATTCTAAAAGTTTTTCTTTGGTCAAGTCTGTATCTTCTAATGTATCATGTAATAACCCCATAATCTTTTCTTTCTCGTTTCTACCATGAGAAGAGACATACTCTAAATGTTCGATATATGGATGGTTTCCTTTATCGAATTTTCCTTCAAATTTTTTTCTAACAATTTTTCTTACTTCTTCTATATTCATATTTTGATTATAACAAAATTCTAGTGTTTTTCCTATAAATTTTACTTATTTTTTTTAAAAGAAGGCTCTGAAGATATTTCCTTTAAATATATTATTCCTTTTTCTTTACTTTGTTCATTTATTTGTTCTACACCTTCTATTAAAGAATTATATCTCGCTACATAAAGATAAGGATAAACTTCAAAAAATGGTATGTTATCTTTTAAAAATTGCTTTTGAAAATCCGTAGGATCCTCTGGAATATAAATAAGGCCATAATTTTCTTCCATTTCAAAGTTTGGTGGACTATAATAAATAGCCAAAGTTCCTTCTTTTGCAAGTTTTACATCTAAATCATAATGTATCGGATCTGTTATATCCTCTTTGTTTACCAAAAAAGAAAGTGGTTTAGAAATCTTAGATAATGCTTTTATTGCCATGTAATGATATTCTAAATTTGGTGTTCTAAGAATTTTTTCAGTAATCCCATTCGCATGTATATAAATAATAGCAAAGTTTCGTGGATCTTTCATATTTTGATAGGGCAAGTTATTTGTTATATCATTAGTTATTTCCATTAATGTTTTATTTTGCAAATAATATATCATATAATTTCTAATTTATGTTTTTTCACAAGCTATTGAATAATCTTCTTTTAAAACATCTTTGAAATACTAACGATATAAATACGAAAACTGAATATTTTTTTTCGATGCAAATGGAGACTTCATTAAATTTTAAATTATTTCTCATTAATTTTTCTTTTCTATTCTATTTTTTAAATAATTCAAGAATTCTTCTTTGGTAACAGTTATTGTTTCTTCACTACCAAATTCACGATAACTAATTAAATTCTCATCCACTTCTCTTTGTCCTAAAATAATTGTTACTGGGATTTTTTTCATAACACTTTCACGCATTTTATAACTTAATTTTTCGTTTCTTGCATCTAATGAAACTCGATAGCCATTTTCTTTTAATAAGTTTTCAATTGCTTTTGCATATTCTTCATGATATTCCATATTTACAGGGATAATATTCACTTGTGTTGGAGCAAGCCATAAAGGATAAATTCCTTTTGTTTCCTCAATTAGAAAAGCCGTGAACCTATCAAAAGTACCAAATATTGCTCGGTGAATAACAACTGGTGTTTGTTTCTCGCCATTTTGGTCGATATAATTTAACTCAAATCTTCTTGGTAATAAAAAATCTAGTTGACAAGTAGATAAAGTAACTTCTGGTCCGACTGCTGGTTTTACTTCAACATCTAATTTTGGTCCATAGAAAGCTGCCTCGCCTATGGCTTCAAAATATGGAATATTTAAAGAATTCAAAACTTCTCTTAACTTATTTTCTGCTTGATTCCACATTTCATCGTCATCGAAATATTTTGTCTTATCTTCTGGATCTCTTAAAGATAAACGAAATTTATAATTTTTAATTCCAAAATCCTGATATACTGCAAGTATTAAATCAACCACTTTTTTAAATTCTTCGCCAATTTGTTCTGGAGTTACAAATAAATGGGCATCATTTTGACACATAGAGCGAACACGTTCTAATCCTTTTACAGCTCCACTTGCTTCATAACGAAAATCGGTTGCAAATTCACCAATACGAATTGGTAAGTCTCGATAAGAATGTAATTTATTTTTATAAACCAACATATGGTGTGGACAGTTCATTGGTCTTAAAACAAATTCTTCTTCATCAATTTTCATTGATGGAAACATATCTTCTTTATAATGATCCCAATGACCTGAAGTTTTATATAAATTTACTGTTCCGACACAAGGCGTATAGACATGTTGATAGCCCATTTTTTGTTCTTTTTCATAAATGTAATTTTCAAGTTGTTTTCGAATAATCGCGCCATTTGGAAGCCATAATGGCATACCAGCTCCAACAAGTTCATGATTCATAAAAATGTCTTGTTCTTTACCAATTTTTCTATGATCTCTTTGCTTCATTTCTTCAAGTTCATTTAAATATTCTTTTAATTCTTCTTCCGTTCTAAAACAAACTCCATAAATACGTTGTAAAACTTTGTTATTCGCATCTCCCTTATAGTAAGAACCACTAAACTTTAATAATTTAAAATATTTGCATTCTTTAACTGTTTCCACATGAGGTCCACGACAAAGATCGGTAAAATCACCTTGAGTATAACAAGATATTACTTCTTCATCTGGCATGTTTTCAATTAAATCGATTTTATAAGGGTCGTCTTTAAACATATCTAAAGCTTCTTCTTTAGAAATTTCATGGCGAACAATTCTTTTACCATCCTTACTTATTTTTTTCATTTCTTTCTCAATTTTTTCTAAATCTTCTTCTTTTAAAGTAATATCCCCTAAATCCATATCATAGTAAAAACCTTCATTGATAACTGGTCCTACCCAAAACTTTGCCTCAGGATATAGATGCTTTACAGCTTGAGCAAGCAGATGTGCACAGCTATGGTTTAAAACACTTAAATCTTCATTTTCTTTAATATTAATCATTCTAATTTCCTCCCTAATTTACTTTCTAATCGTTTAATTTCATCCAACTGTTTTTCCTTATGTAGTTTTATTAATAATTCTAAAAACTGACGACTATTTTCAACTCTTTCTAATAAACAATTATATGTTTTAAAATAATTTTCTAATTCTGATAATTCATGAAGTTGTTTTCTTAAAAAAATTTTTAAATCTTTCTCATTTTGATTTTCTAAAATTTCTTTCAAATATATAGGATTTATATAGGTACCTCTTCGCTTTTTGTGATCTAAAACAACAAGTAAATACCCTCGATAAATTAATTCTGGATTTCGATTTGCAAAACGATTATCTACCCCAACGACATAAGGACAATTAAGTTCTTTTAATCCACAGTGAAGTAACTTTTGATAATCTCCTTTCATCCCCAAATAATTAGTTATAAAATCATGAATGCTAATTGCATTTTCTACTGAAAACGGTGAAGAGTTTCTTCCATATAGCTCATTATACCCCCCCCCCATTGAAATATCTGAGTTTTTTTTGCTCTTAATTTCTTCTTCATCTAAGTAAGCTTCTAAAAGCTCTATAAAATTTTCTTCCATAAACCCTCTCTCACATAAAAAGGATGATACCTTAGGAGTGCTTTTTGGCACGGTACCATCCTTATTTTCACTTAATTATCTTTAACAGAATTACCCGAATCTTATTAGATCTCTACAAAAGGAGTAATAAAAGGATCTTTTACTTATTTCCATCTACCATAAGCTTTCTATAAAAAGACTATCTTTTACCATGTCTTTTGATTAACGATTTACAGGTTTATCTTATCACTAATCCTAAAATAGTTCAAGTTTTTTATCTGGATTTTCCAAGGTTTTGAGTCTTATTTTCTTCTAAAATATCTTTCTTCTTTGCATATAATCCTTTCAATTGCATTCTGATTTCATGTTGAACTTCTAAACTTCGTCTTCCCATCATTAATAAATAAAGTTCTAACTGTCTAATTTGGCGATCAATTTCTTCGATATTTTTTTTATCCATATTTTTTCCTTTCTTTTTTGATAAAATTTCATCTATTATTATAAATTATTCTAAAAAAATAATTTTATTGATCATTTAGAACATTTTTATTAATATTGTTAATTTTGAAATTCAAAACATTAAGATTTTTTTATTTTTGACAATTTTCACAATAATAAGTACTTCTTCCGCCAACTTTTATTTTTTTTATAGGATTTTTACATATTTTACACTCTTCATTTTCTCTTTTATGAACCATTAAATTTTGTTGAAATCTTCCCGTTACCCCTAAAGATGAAGTATAACTCCTAATCGTTGTTCCACCCATTTTAATTGCTTCTTCGATAATTTTTTTTGAAGATTCTTTTAAACGTCCACATTCTTCTATTGTAATATCTTTTCCACTTTTTAAAGGATGGATTTTCGCATCAAACAAAACTTCATCTGCATAAATGTTTCCAAGCCCACTGATAATAGTCTGATCTAATAAAAGAGTTTTAAGTGGTAAGTTTCTCTTTTTTAATTTTTCATAAAGATATTCTTTTGTTAAGGAATTACTTATTGGCTCAATTCCTTGTTTTTTTATTCCTTCAAAATCATAAAGCTCTTCTTTTTTAACAAGTTTCATTCGTCCAAATTTTCTTGTATCATGATAACGCATACTCAGGTTATCCTGAAATATAAATTCGACATGTTCATGTTTTTCAATAGGTTCATTTTTGTTTTTTAAAAAATATTTTCCTTCCATTCTTAAATGACTTAATAAATAGTAATCTTTTGTTTCAAATAAAAGCCATTTACCAATTCTTTTGATATCTATAAATTCTTTATTAAGTAAAATTTCTTTAAATTCTTTTTCATCATTTAAAATAATTGGTTTATAAAAAACACGAACATCTAGTATTTTCTTATGTAAAATTCTTTTTTTCAAAGTATTTCTTACTGTTTCAACTTCCGCAATTTCAGGCATAATAATTCCTTCTTTCAATTTCTATTATATAAAATTTTTGTCAAAAGAAAAACAAGAATTACTTTAATCCTTGTATTTCTTCCTCACTTAAACCAGTTGATGCAATGATTTTGTCTATTGGTATATCTAACTCTTTTAATTTTTTAGCAATTTCAATAGAATTTTGCTTACTTCCTTGTTCCACACCTTGTTCTAATCCACGTTCAACTCCTAACTCATAGGCACTTTCTTTTTCCTGTTTGTGTTTCTCTTCTAAATCATAGTATAAGACAAACTCTTCATCACTTGTTAGCTCTTCTACTTTTTTTACCATATTTTGAAATTCTCCTTTTTTCTTATATTTTCCTTTTAATTCTTCAATACTCTCATATCTTTTGAAGAAATCAAGAAATATTTCTATTTCTTTAGGTATATTATAAGAAGTATTTGGGATATTTTCAAGAAGGATATGATAAGATAAATAAAGTTCTGTTTCAATGTGACCCTCTTTATCTCTTGGTTGGAAGACTAAAATAGGAGTATTCGTTTTAAAACGATTAAATGCATCAAAATTAATTAAGATGACTTTTTTTCTTTTTTCATTTATTCTATTACTTACAGTTGATAGAGCAAAAGCATAACTGGCGTTTTTATCAAAAATATCTCTAGTATCATACTGGTTGACTTCCAAAATTATTTGGCAATTCTCTACTTTAATTAAGACATCTGAAATTTTGCCTTTTTCTTTGAGATTTTTTTTAGGTATTTCGCCACCCATGAATATAGCCTCTTCTAATTTTTCCATTTCAATGTTTGTTAAAAAATGTAAAAACTTATTGACCAAAGGCCTTGCTTCTTCACTTCGTATAATGCTTTTAAACATGGCATCATTGAGCATATTAATTTCTTGTATTTTTAAGTCCAATTTTCTCACCTCGCTTTCTAACTCCATTTATATCAAAAGAGAAATGTGAGGTCAAATTGCAGATTTACTGATTTTTACAGGAAAAAAAGATCCAATTTTGAAAATTTGTTAAGCAAATTCTTTTATTTGGATCTTTATATATTACAGATTTTTCAAATTTGGATAAATTTTATTTCTTGGAAGTTTTTTGCTTTTTTCGTTTTTTCTTTTTTGAACTTTTAGGAACTTCTTCAATCGAATCTATTTCTTCAATTATACTATCTACCACTCTACTAGTCTTTTCTTTCACTTTTTCAGCTACTTTTTCTACCTTAGAAAAATTTTCTTTTTCTTCAATAATTTCATTGCATTTTAATTCAACAAATTCCTTTTTCTCTTCTAATACTCGTTTTGCTTCTTCTGTATTTAAAGAAGATAACTCTTTTTTTACCTCTTCAAACTTTTGAAAAATATTTTCTTTTGTTTCTTCTAGATCAATATCTTTAATCATATCTAATAAAGTCTTTGAATTTTTTTTTAGTTCTTCTCTAGTTTTGCTTCCTTTTTCGGGTGCAAAAAGAATTCCTAATCCAACTCCAAAAAGTGCTCCAGTTAAAAAATGGCTAGTTCTCTTTTGAGCCATTTTTTTTCTCCTTATTCTGTTCTTCTTTTTTTTGATTTTTACTCTTTTTTGTTATAAAAAGATTTGCAATTAGAGAGGTTATCCCCTCAATTACTTTATCAGTAATTAAAACGACACGATCGGTAGTTGTATCAATAATGTGAAATAATCCGTCCAATGCTCTTACTTTATCATTAACATTATCCACTACTTTCTCAACTTTATCTAAAGTAATCATAAATTTAATTGCTAATACAATGCCAATTAATAAGATAATAATTAATAATACATAAATAATAATAGGTAAAAATTCTAATAAAAAACTCATATTTATTCCTCCTCTTTATTTTCATACATTGAATCTATTAAATCAAATAAATCATTTTCAAGGGTATCGTCTTCTTCAATTTTTTCCATTGGTGTTTTATTTCTTAATTTATCTAAAGGTTCAAGCTTTTCTGTTCTTTCATTTCTACTTGGAACAGTTTCTTTTTCGGGTTCGTGAATTTCGGGAACTTCAATAGTATCTGATACAGCTTCTTTTAATAACTCATCCATCTTTTCATCGCTATCAAATTTTACTTTTGATTCTTTCTCTTCTCGAAGAGTTTTTTCTAAGTCATCTTCTAATGCACCAAATGCTTTTTTTCTAACTGCATCTAGCTCAATTGTTTTTTTCTCTTCTTTTTTGACTACAATATCTTCTTTTTTATAATTTTTATCTAATACTCCGTATACCGGAGAAATAACTGGTGATGGTGTGAATTTTTTTAATGCTGAAGAGGTTTCTTTTTTTGGTTCATAAACTCTACCTCTTATTTCTGGAGTTCTACCACGCACTTCTTCTCGTTTGATTTTTGGTTTTTCATAGTCAAATAGATTTATGCTCATGTTTTTCTTAGTTTCTTCTTTCTTTTCTTCAGAAACTAAACTTTTCATATTTTCAAATTCTTGATCATCAAATACCGGAAAATCAAATGTTTTTTCAGCTTTAAAGAGTTCCTGATCATTCATAATTGGAGTATTATCAGAAATTGAATCTTCTACTAAAGGTTTCTTTCTTTCTAGAGGTTTTCTTTCGATTTCTGGTTTTACCTCTCTTTTTACTTCTGATTCTTTTACTGGAATTTCAATTTCCTCTTCTTCAAATAATACGTTTTTTAATTTATTAAATAGTCCCATAATTATTCCTCTTTTCTTTACCTATGTATGAAATCTGGGTCAATGGTTTCACTATTTTCTTCATATTGCCCATATTCTTCCACAATTTCTAAGTAGCCACTTTCCGTTTGTGCTGTTTCGAAAATGTTATGTTCAATTTCATTGCTTGTTAAAACATCTTCTCCCATTAAGCTAATTAAAACTGTGTCTTGATAATTTATAGAAGTCAAAATGGACATAGCGTATGCAACTGCCTCATTCGCGCTTTCTTTTTCTACTATCACTTCTATTTTAGCATAATTATACATGATTTCAATAAAATA
>CALVUM010000028.1 GCA_944363605.1 uncultured Bacilli bacterium | reverse complement strand
AAATATCTATGAATACTGAAGAAGAATTAGAAAAAATATTCAAAACTATTAATACTACGCAAATAAAGTCTATGCTTGAAAATCAAACATAGACTTATCTAAAAATTTCTCATGCGTTTATCCTGTTTTTGGATTGTTATCCGTCTTTTTTTTTGATATAATATTGAAAGAATAGGGGAGTAAGTTATGAATCGTAGGGGTCAAGCTTTAGTAGAGTATGTGTTAATTATTGCTTTAATCAGTGTAATAACTATCAGTATCGTGTCTTACTTTGGAGGCTATTTAAAAGATGCTATAACAAAATCTTCATGTGGCATTGCCGATAAAGTCTATGTCGAAGGAGAAAAGCCAGGAGAAGCAAAATGTGTTTCTGAAAGCGAGTTAGAAGAAATGCAAAAGGAATGATGAACATGAAAAAGAAAAGGGGTCAAGCTTTAGTAGAATTTGTTATCATATTACCAATTTTTGTTTTTATGGTGCTTGCAATCATTGATATTGGAAAAATTTTATTCATGAGAAATGAATTAGAAAACGAATTAAGTGATGTAATAGATTTATATCGTAACCAAAAAACATATAAAGAGATAACCACTGAATTAAAAAAACAAGATGAAGATATCTTATTTGAAGTAAAAAATAATGATAATGAAACGATAACATTTTTTTTAAAAAAAGAAGTAGAAATAATTACACCTGGATTAAATTTGATTTTTGAAAACCCTTATACCTTAGAAGTTCAAAGAGTGATAGGCTATGAATAAAAAAGGACAGACATTAATTTTATTTGTGATCTTAATACCAATCTTGGTTACGATCACAGCTATAGTAGTTGATGTAGGCACTCTAGAGTTTACTTATCAAAAATTAAAAGGCATAGTCGATGAAAGCATCAAAGAATACTACCTAAAAGATGGCAGAAGCTCTATGGAAGCAACTTTAGACTACAATGATATATCTAAAGAGCTTTACGAAATTTCTTTGGATGATAATGAAGTAAACGTTTACTTAACTTATGAAATGGATTCTATTTTTGGCCGTCTGATTAATATTTCATCCTATGAAATAATTGTTAATCGCCAAGGAAGAATGGAAATAGATCAAATTATTATTGAAGAGGGAGATAAAAAATGAAAAGAAAAACAGGAAAAAGCATTTGTTTATTCTCAGGAAAAGGCGGTGTCGGGAAAACCGTTTTAACCCTGAATTTAGCTGCAATATATAAAATAATTGGCAAAAAAGTATTAATAATGGACTTGGATTTATCTGGTGGAGGGATCTCACTTGCTACCAATAAACCTTCTGAAAAAAACATTTATACTCTGGTAGATGATTATAATAACAATCGTTTTCGTAATTTCCAAGATTATGTTGTGAAATATACAGAAAATATCGATATCCTTGCAAGTCCAAAAGATCCAAGGCAAGCTTCCAAAATTGATTCAAAATATATCGAAATTGCCATTGACAAAGCGGAATATTTATATGATGTAGTCCTAATCGATACCAATCATATTTTAAACGAAGTGAATCTTGTTATTCTTGATGCAGTAAAAAGTATTTTATTTGTTATGAATAATGATCCATTAGACCTAAAAAATATAAAAAGTTTATTATCCATTTTTCGCGATTTAAAAAAAGAAAATTACAAAATCGTTTTAAATAATGCAAGAGACCCTATGAAAAAATATTTTACCCTTTTTGATATAAAAAATATTATTAAAGCGAATGTTGATTATGTAATATCCGAAGAGTTTTACGTCAAGAACATAGATAATTATATTATGAATGGAGAAATCATCACTTTGCAAAAAAAAGCAGCAAGTATTTTTAATAAAGATTATACAACTCTAATGAAAATAGCTATGGATTTATATGGAAAGGAGGAACAAGAAAGTCATGAAGAAGAGCTTAATTGAAGCGTTTAATATCGAAAGAAAACCTCAAAAAGTGACTTATGTATCCGATTATGAAATATTTCCAGATAAAAAACTTTTAGATGATTTAAGAACAAAAATTGTGGAAAATTTAATCGATAAAGAAATACCAGAAGATAAGTTATTGAATCAATTTATTAATGATGAAATTGACAGAACCATTGAAGGCTATGACTTATCTAATCTAGAACGGAGTCATTTGTATAATTTAATTGATAATGAAATTAATGGCTATGGACCGTTAACCGAGCTTTTAGAAGATAAAAATATTACAGAAATTATGGTCAACAGTCCTAAAGAAATTTATATTGAAATTGATGGCCAAATTATTAAAGATGAAAGTGTTTCATTCATTAATGATGAGCATATTATCCGAACGATTGAAAGAATGATTGGTCCAATGGGAAGAACAATCGATGCGACAAATCCAATGGTTGACTCTAGATTAAAAGATGGTTCTCGTATCAATGCCGTTATTCCACCTCTTTCTACTAAAGGACCAGTGATTACAATAAGAAAGTTTAGAGGCGAAATGACCAAAGCTGATGATATGATAAGGATTGGTTCTATGACTCCATATATGGCAACATTTCTAGAAGCAGCAGTTAAAGGAAAATGTAACATTATTGTATGTGGTGGAACCGGTTCAGGAAAAACAACCCTTTTAAACATTTTGAGCAGTTTTATTCCCGATGATGAGCGAATCATAACGATTGAAGACGCTGCGGAATTAAAACTAGAAAAAGAACATGTAATATCTTTAGAGACAAGAGTTACGAATTATGACAATGAAGGAGAAGTTACCATTCGCGATCTAGTTATTAATGCGCTTCGGATGCGCCCGGATCGAATTATCGTGGGGGAAGTAAGAGGAAAAGAAGCTTTCGACATGCTCCAAGCGATGAACACAGGGCATGAAGGTTCTTTAACAACTCTTCACGCAAATGGTCCCAAAGATGCTTTAAATCGTTTAGAGACAATGGTATTAATGAGTGGCTTAGACATACCGATTCGTGCAATCAGAGAATATATTGCAAGTGCCATCGATTTAGTTGTAAATATCGAAAGAATGAACGATGGCAAAAGAAAAATTACAGCGATTTCTGAACTTGAAAAATTTGAAGATGGCGAACTAGAACTGCGAGATATCTTTGCATTCCGCCAAAAAGGCCTAACACAGTCTGGCGAAGTCGATGGCGAATACATTCTTTATGATGAAAACTTGCCTAAAGTTTATAAAAAAATTGCGACAAAAGGGATAACAGATATCGATTTTATGTTTCATCAAAAATAAAAAAAAGAAAGGAAGATTCTCATGGAAAATTATTCATGGCAAATATTAATTACTCAAAGTATTGTAATCATTGCATTACTTATATTAATTGTTTATTTATTTCGCCAGAAAAGAATTATTCGTTTAGAGCATCGTTTTGAAAAATATGCTTTGCTAAGCGTCCATGATCATGAAAAATCTTTCTTTGAAGGCGTTTCAGAAGTGCTATGGACATGGATTCATCAATTTGCCAAAATTTTAAAGAAAAGTTCTTTTTTAAAAAAATATAGTTTAAAATATGAAAAGCACATAAAATACGAAGATAAAGATTCTATGAGTGGAATGGATTATATCGCGATAAAATTTTTAATAGGCATTAGTCTTATTCTTTTAAATATTTTAACATTCATGTTCCAAGTTATGGCCATGACACCTATGAGCTTTCTCATTTCTTTTTTGATTGGTTTTTTCCTTCCCGATATCTTTATCCAAATTGAGTATCAGAAAAAAAGAAAAAAAATTGAAGAAGATTTACTAAAAGCCATTATTATTATGAACAATAGTTTTAAATCTGGAAGAAATATTATGCAAGCGGTTCAAATCGTGAAAGAAGAACTAGATGGTCCTATTAGTGATGAATTCAAAAAAATTTATTTAGATATGACTTATGGATTAAGCATTGAAGTAGTCTTCGATCGCTTTTACAATCGAGTGAAATTAGATGATGCAAAATATATAACAAGTTCCTTAACCCTTTTAAATAAAACTGGAGGTAACATTGTTAAAGTTTTTGGAACCATTGAAAGATCTTTTTTTGATAAGAAAAAATTAAAACAGGAAATGCAAAGTTTAACTAGTGCATCCATCTTTGTTTTTAGAACACTTTGTTTCTTACCTCTATTATTTATAGTAGCTATTTATATTTTAAATCCAACATATTTCACACCTATGTTCACAACCACTTTAGGAAGAATGATCCTGTTTTTAGTAATCTTACTTTATGTTTTATACATTTTAGTCATTAAAAAAGTATTGAAGGTGAAATTCTAATGAAAGAAAAAAGTTTAGTACGAAAAATTTATTCCGAAAAAACCATTCAAAGAATTGAAAAGAAAATTAAATTATTAGGAATTCATTGTCATTATAAAGCGATTGATCTTTTAAATTATCGATTATTAATCAGTCTTGCGATCTTTTTTCTTTTATTAGCGTTTAATAAAAATGGCTATATTTTAGCTCCGATAATTGTTCTTATTTTCCATTACCTAAGTGAGTATATAATTTTAGATTATCCAATAAAAAAAAGAGAGAAAAAATTAGAAGAAGAAGCCATATTCTTTTTTGAAGTTTTATCTTTAACTTTAGAAAGTGGTAGGAACTTAACACTTTCTTTACAAATAACTGCACGAAATATTCAATCGGAATTATCAGAAGAATTTCAAAAATCTTTACAAGAAATTAGTTTAGGAAAAACTTTTGCCGAAGCAATAACCGATATGAAACAAAGAATACCAAGTGATACCATCAATAACGCTTTATTAAATATTGTTCAATCGAGTATTTTTGGAAACAATATCGAAGAATCTTTAAATAATCAATTAGATTTTTTAAGAGATAAAAGAATACTAGAAGTAAAGAGTCAAATTGGCAAATTACCAACCAAAATTAGTATTATTTCGGTAGTATTTTTTATTCCAATTATTCTAATCGTTATCCTAGCACCTGTAGTTATAGATTTTTTTGTAGGATAAACTAGTATTTTTTTAAAAAATTCGTTATAATAAATAAAGAAATATAGGTGAAAAATATGAATGATAATTTAAGTTTTAAAAATATATTCAAACGAGAAACAAAATTAGCGACATATATAATTATATGTATGACCATAGTTGTTTTAAGTCTTTCTTATGCGATGTTTTTTAAAGTAGATGGCAATAGTAAAAACTAAGTAGTTGAAGCAGGAGATTTAGTATTTACCTATGAAAATACTTCTCAAACGATAACATCAACCGGGAAAGAAAGTTGTTTTATGCCCATGAGCGCGGATGAAACCGCTTTATATTTAGGAACTTGTGATTATAAATTAAGTGTTCAAAATACAGGAAGTTTAAAAGGAGCTTACACTTTAAAACTTGTAGCAAATGAGGATAATACAATTGAAGCAAGTAAGTTAAAAGTGGTATTAAGAAAACAAGAAGGAGAAACATTTCAAATAGTAGGAGGCTATGAACAAGGAAAAATCGTAAGTGAATTATCAGACGGAATACTCATTCAAGATGATGAAATGGAACAAAACACAACTACCGTTTACAGTGTTTCATTAATTATTGATGACAGTTTAGCAACAGATAGTGATACAAGCAAAGTACTATCTTACAAAATAGAAGGAACAGGCCTAGTACATGAAAGTCAAGATATTCATACCGACAAGACAGCAGCAGAAACCATATTATCTTTAGGAGAAACAAGTGCACTTGCCTATGATGGAACAACAGACAACAATTTAAGATATATCGGAGCCGACCCAAATAACTATGTTTCATTCAATAATGAACTATGGCGAATAATAGGAGTATTTAACAATATCGATGACGGAACAGGAAAAAAAGAAACCAGATTAAAGATTATAAGAAATGAGTCAATCGGAAGTTATAGTTGGGATAATAAAGCCAGTGGCACGGGAACGTCTACAAGTGTTGTAAGTAATGATTGGAGTGATTCAACCTTACAACTTGTATTAAATGAAGGAGCGTATTGGAATCAAACAACAGGAGAGTGTCCATTGGGGGCAAATGGATCAACCACAGCTTGTGATTTTACAAATAATGGCTTAACAGAAGAAGCAAAGAGTATGATAGGAAATGCATTATGGAACTTAGGAGGAAGTAGTACAGAAGATGATGTAACAACAAGTATGTTTTATGAAAGAGAAAGAGGAACAACCGTATATAGTGGTCATACAACAGAATGGATAGGAAAAATCGGACTTATGTATCCTTCGGATTATGGCTATGCGACCAGTGGAGGAACTACAACAGATAGAGAAACATGTTTAAATAAGGAATTATATAATTGGTATGATTCAAGTGTAAGTGATTGTAAAAATAATGATTGGCTATATACTGCCGGATCTTCTAAATGGACATTAACTTCGACTTCTTATAACAACTTAATGTTTGGTGTGGATAGTAATGGGCGCGTGTACGACTGCAATCCGCTCAATGGCAATACTTCTTTCCCTACCTTATATTTAAAATCTAATGTAAAAATTAGTGGTGGAACAGGAACGAGTTCGAATCCATTTGTCTTAAGTTTATAGTTAATCTAAAATTAAAAAACAATATTTTTAAATACAAGGAATAGTGATGTTATGAATAAAAGGGGATTTATTTTTATTGAAACTATTATTGTTACAGCTGTTTTACTAGCATCTTTGATGCTAGTTTATTCCTTGTATGTTTCTTCTTTAAGTGCTGAGACTATAAGGATTCGTTATGATGATCCAGTAAAATTGTATGAAACGTTTTATGTAAAAAAATATTTAGAAAGTTTTGATTTAGATCTTTTAAAAGATCGAATTGATGCTGGTGAACCTTATCAAATGATTTATCGAGGTCAAAATGATATTTTTGGTGCATCTT
>CALVUM010000027.1 GCA_944363605.1 uncultured Bacilli bacterium | reverse complement strand
TATTTCTTTTTCTGTTTCATAATTTAATGTATTTTCGATAACCTCCCAATTATATATTCCCTCTTCTTTGCTGATACTTATGCCACTTAGACCTATCACATCATCTGTTGCTTCTATTTGAAGGATATCTTTTACTCCCCATTCCGTTAATGTATTTCTTATACTAAGTTCTGGGGCTTTTGTATCTATAGTATCTGTACTATATTTTTGATAATTGGTATTTCCTACACTATCTTTTATCCAGATATAGTATGTTTTATTTTCTGTTAAGTTATATTGAACTACACTTTCTTTTCCTTCAAGAACTATCCATTCTTCAGGTTCTTCCTCACTTCCTGTGATAGCATATCCTCCTAAACCCAAATTATCTTTAAAAGTGATATTTAATTCAATATTTTCTTGATTATCTGTTTCTGCGATTTTTATTTCGGGGACGGTTTGATCTAATTTGGTTGTTTCTATTTCTACTTCTTTAACATTTCCTACTTCATCTCTTATATAAAAACTTTGTTTTCCTGCTTCTTGGATTTCTTTAATAATCGTTACTTCTTTAGCTGGATTTTCAATTCTTGTCCAGTGGTTATTATCAAAACTATATTCAATTAAGTTATATTGACTACTTGTTCCTTTTATTTCAAAGACTTCACGGATATTATTCAAACTTTCTGTAATACTTTTCACTTCTAGTTCTATTCCATTTACTAATTTGTCTTCTTCTATATATCCGGCTTCGATACTTACTTTACTTAAAAATGTGGCATTCATTACCTCTTCTATAGCTGGTGTTTCCTCATCCATCCAAAGTTTTATGGTATAAGTCATTTCTTCTTCTGGGGCTAAAGAACCACTGGTTAATTCATAAGATTTATCAGAACCTTCGATATGTCCTATTTTTTTCTCTAATTCTTTTAAATTAATCGGACTTCCATCATTTATGCTTACTTTAATATATTCCCCACTTAATCTTTTTTCTTCTAGCAACATATCCTCTAGATTCACTTCATAAGTTGCATAAGTATTACAAGTGTTTTTGATTGTAAAAGTATATCCATCACTTTTCATTCCTTCTTCATCACTGATTGGATAAGCTTTAGATAAAGTAATTCCTGCACTTTCATTAATCATAGTTAATTCAAAACATTTACTTCCTAAAGTATTAAAGTTTCTTTGTTTTCCATTGAACAACCAACTGGCATAACTTAAGCCTAGAACACTAGTCAGTACAAGTAATAGAACCAAAATAAAGCAAACCTTCTTTTTCATAATATCCCTCTTTTGATATTTTTTCTTAAAAAAAAATTATCTTAGTTTCCTAAGATAATCTTATCATGTATACCCCCCCCCCATGTCAATTTACAATTATTTGACAAAGAGGGGTTTTATTATAGTAAATCTTCAAATTCCTGTTTTTTTGATTTGTAACTATCGTTTCATTTTTTATGGCTATTATATTACAATAATTCAAGATTTTTGTCAAATATAATAAATCATCAATACTAGCTTTTAGTATTCCAATTTTTAAAATTTAATAAATTAATGAAAAAATTTTATTTAAAAATAATATTTGTATAATTTTATTGACACTACTACTATTTTTATGTACAAAAATTTACATGAAAAGAATAATAAAAAGCCTACATCTTGTATTCATATCTTAACTGTATTTTTCATTTTACTAAATATAATAGCAAAAATCGCATTTACAATAAACAAAAAATATAATTCAAAATTTTTATATACAAAATAAAAACCTCGATTCATATAAAGAACGAGGCTTAATAAATATTTAATCATTTTTCATTGATATCATAATATTTAATATTTCTAGATGGTAGTTGACTAGGATTTTCTTGATTATATATAATGTAATACTGTACTTTTCCGCTTTTATAAATATATCCAGAATCAACTATTATAATATCTGACTCATTATTTTTAAAACTAGTTAGCAATTCTTTTTTTAGTTGCTCTTCTTTTTCTGTAGTAAATAGTGTTTTATTTTTTAATACTTCTAAAGATTCAAAACTTTCGGCTATACATTCGTTAACACTTATAATCGTATTGTTTTTTAAAATTGCAGTATATGAATTATTAGTCTTAATCTCATTCGGTGCATAGATGTATTTAATAAAATCATCTTCTATTAACACTAAATAATCATTAATTTCAAATTTCTCATTCAAATTGGTTTTAATATAATTTTCTAAAAAACTTTGAATATTAACTCCAGAAATGCCAAAATTAATATCATGAATTTTCATCTCACAATTCAAATAATCACTATCTTGTATATTGTCAGAAATATTTTCTGTACTTATATTTTTAATCCATCTCACTAAAATATATATACCTAATACAACTAATAAAATTAAAATAATACTCGCTACCTGCTTTAAAATACTCATATCATGCTCCCTTTTAATTAACTACTACTAATTGTTAATTCTAATTTTATTATTAATGCGTTTTTAACATTAATGATAAAACGCTAATAATAATTGTAACTATTAACATCATTTGAATCAAAAAACTAAAATCAAATAATCCTAATGATATTTTTTGATAATTCTTGATCCACATAATCAATAACATAGATATAAATAAAGAAATAAGTATTACAAAAATTAGTAATATCAATAATTCTTTAAACACGATTATTTTACTATGATTTTGATTATAACCTAACGAATATTGTAATCTCATACGACCTTTTTCTTCACTAATTATATTTTTAATTATCACAAAAAATACTAAAATCAACACAATTATAGCCACTAAACTTACCATTCGTAAAATATCCGTCATTTCAATTAAACCAGACATATTATACTTATCATTTTGATTTTCTACTCTATTTAAAGAAACATAAAAATCTGAGTTCTGTTCTTTTTCATTTAACTTCTTCACTATGTTCTGAGCGTCATAATAACTATTCATAATAACTTTATAAGCATAAACAGTACTGTTTTCCTTAATTTCATTAAATTTTTCTCTAAAAATATAAATTTCTGGAAATCGCGAATTCACAATTTCTTTTATAACAAAATTATATTCTGTACCATTATACTTGATATCTAGTGGCTCATTATTAAGTTCAGTCAAAGGAATATCATAACTTACTTGTATATTTAAAGATAAACGAATTTCATTTTCTTTCAATTCATCACTTGCCAATACAAAAATCCGATTTCCTTTTTGTATTACAGCAAGTTCTTCCCAAGTCAATCTTGATAACTCCTCTGATGGAGTATTTGAAATAATAGAACCAGTAGTCATGTCCTGAATTATTTGTCCTTGTCTAGCTAGAGTTTTACATTCATAATTAGGAGTAAAAATAAGTGCATCTTGAATACTTTCAGCACTTTTATATTGAAATATTGTATTATAGTAATCATTTTGTCCGATAACATATAATACTGTATTTTCTCGAAAAGCATTATTTAAAAGATTTGTGTAATAATTCGTAAAAGAATTTAATAAATAAATTCCAATAAATAAAAAACATAAAACAAAGAAATAAACTTTTGTAGTAGTCTTCCTAAAAAAACTTCTTATCCATATCATTTTTGATCACTTTTCCTTAATAAATCAATTATATTTTGTTTACTATATTTATAAATATTATAAAACATAGTTAACAGCGGAATAATAACTATAATAATAAAAGTCACTATTACTGGAAATAAACTAACTCGTATATTTATTCCAATATATTGAATAGAAGAAAAAATAATAAACTTAAGAAATAAAAAGATAATTTCAAAAATTAAAAACGAGAAAAAATAAATAATAATATTGATCAAAGAAGCTTCTCCAAAATATTTTTTTAAAACCTTCATTTGGTTATAACCTAAAGTTTTTAATATACCAATTTTCCAACTATCATTAATGACTAATTTTTTTATATATGAGCTTGAAATAATAATGGTTAAAAAGACAAGAATAGTTACAACAATTATGCTAGAAACCTCAATAGTTTTTTTCATATCAGAATCAAAATAATTTTTAACAGAAACTTTTCTGAATCCTAAATCCTTTATTTTGCCCATTACTTCTTCAATATTATCTACATTATCTACAACTAAATCAAAATATGGATATGAATTCTCACCTATATTATCTAAACCAGCTTTAGAAACCATTTTCTTAATATCATTTGACATAATATAACATTGGTTATTAAAATTCATTACCGAAGTATTATCATAAACTCCAATCACTTTAAATTTTTCCGAAAATTTCTTGCCATCTTCAAAAGTATTTGTATCAGTATCAAATATAGATTCAGTATAATACACTTCAAATTCATTATTTAATAAAGAATTACCATTAATTGTATACTTATTATCAAGTTGCAACTCATAAGCACTAGAGTCTGGATAAAAAATATTAGGACAAATAGCTACATTTGAATCATCACTTTGAAAACCTCTTCCCATGATAATATTAGGTTGAATATCTGGTGAACCATATAATAACTCTATCGTACCTTCTATATTTTCATTTTTAAAACTACTTTCAACACTCATTGAACTATATTGAAAACTATATACATCTATAACATGTTCTAAAAGATTAAGCTCACTTAATCCTAAATCTTCTTTATCTTGTTTTGGAGATACACTAAGTGTCCGAAATCCAATATTCCTAGTTATAGTCTCATTTACATACATATCAAAATTATTTTTAAAAGTTAAAATAGAAAAAGCAATTAAAGAACAAATTAATAAAACAACAACATAAAAAAGCTTTCTTTTATCCCGAAAAATTCCTATAAATGTATTTTTAAAAAACTCCCTTAGATTCATTTTTTTACCTCGTATAACTTATGGTCATCTAATTCATAGACAACATCAGCATATTTTTTCGCCAAATCACTATGACTAACAACAATAACACATTTCCCATCCTTTGAAAGCTTTTTTAGTTGTTCAAAAACCATTTTTTCATTTGTAGAATCCAAGTTTCCTGTTGGCTCATCTGCTAGTATTATATCAGGATCATTTGCTAAAGCCCTTGCTATAGCAACTCGTTGTTGTTCTCCTCCAGAAAGTTCTCGAGGAAAATGATTAATACGTTCTTTAAGACCTACTTTATCTAAAAGTTCTATTGCTTTAGATTTTCTACTTTCCTTCAAAATATTCTCGTTAATATACATAGGAACAAGTACATTTTCAATAGCTTTCAAATATGGATCTAAATAAAAATCCTGAAAAATAAAACCAACATGTTGCATACGAATTTTTGCCAAATCTTTATTATTTAAAGTAGAAACTTCGTTTCCATAAATCAAATAATTTCCTTCAAACTTCGAATCAATTAATCCCAAAATATTTATCAAAGTGGATTTTCCATTTCCACTATGACCTATAATTAGGTAAAATTTTTGCTTTGAAAAATCAATCGAAATATTATCCAAAACTAAAATATTATGGTGCTTGTTAACATAATTTTTAGTAATATGTTCCAAGCGTATTAAAACTTTTTCTTTTTCCAAAAAACTCAACTCCTCAATATACCACCTATTTTATATTTTCTACTTATACTCAAATAATAACATACGGCAGACTATGTCCGCAACTTAACCAGTTAGCATTTTCAAAATAAAAAGCAAACCTCCGCTTGAAATAGTTTGCCAAAACAGTATAACTGTTATATGCTCTAAGTCACAATAGTATTTTAGAAAGAATATTTTCCTAATCATTAACTAATTTTCATTAAATAATTCTTCCATTAATGCAGTCAATATTTTTTCAGCATTGTTGAATAAACACTTGCATAAATTGGTTCTAAAATAAGCAAATTCTAGTAAGCTTTCTTTAGATTTGTCTGCTATATATTGTTTGTATCCAAATGTACTTGTTAATAATTGAACTAAATATAGATATGGCATAAATTTCAAGTCATATTTATTTAATTGAACATAATTCATAAACTTTTTTACATATTGAACCAAATTATTAATATCTATTTTCCCACCTTTAGCTTTACTATCTATATAACTATAAGACCTAATCACTTCCCAAACAATTGGCATTTTGCAAGCGGATACAAAATCAATAATTGCATTTATTTTACCGTCTTTATAAATAAATTGTAACAAACTATAGTCTCCATGAGTATTCATAATAGTTAATTTGCTCATTTCTGTAAAATCAAAATTATCTCTCATATATTCTAGCATAGAAATTTTATCTGTTAAATCCTTATATATTTGTGGATACGTAGTTTCAGATATTTTTTTTAATAATTTTTGCTGTTTTTCTATACTTTCATTAATCGTTTCTTCTGAATACCAACTTGATATATCATTACTTGGTAAGTCAATATCTAAGGACTTTAAACTTTTAATAATTTTTCCTAAATATTCTGCTGATTCAAGCATCTGATCATAATTTCCTGTATTTGATTCTATTGTATAACCCTCAATATATTTTTGCATTATGATGACTCTATTTTTATATAGAATACTATAATTTCCATCTAATGTTTGAATATATTCTGGCACTGGAATCTTATCTTTTCTTAGATGATTAATAATAGCTATTTCTTTATCTATCTCATCTTTTGTATATTTTGATTGAAATTCTTTAAGTATATATTCATTTTTATTTATAGAATATAAATTAGCACTACCTCTATTTAATTTTTCAACTTGTAAAACCTCAATATTATAACTAGTTTTTAATAAGTTTATTATTTCTTCTTTTGTAAAAACAGTTTTTTCAATCACTTCAATATCTCCTTTATTTTTTTAATAACATCTTTAGAATCTCCTCGAACAGTATAAAATGGCAAATTTGTTTTATTAAAAAAGAAAAAGTAACCCTACACTTCTCAAAAAATATAGTGCATTTTTGCACTATTTAATTTTTGTACAGTTTCCTTTTTTAACAAGATAAACACTTTTCGCTACATCCATTAAAGCTTGATCGTTATAAGAATCTGTATAAACTGTTTGAATCTTTTTTTTAGGAAATTGTTTTTGAAAAATCTTTACCTTGTTTTTTCCAAAATTCAAAAAATGAATTTTTCCTTTTTCAATGTCAATTTCCGTTGCTATAATATTTTTTGTATGTAAACAGGGTTCTATTTCTTTTATCAAAAATGATGGACTACAAGTTAAAATTACATCTTCTTTTTCTATTTTATCTAACATATTTGAATTTAATTTTCTTTTATTTTTTAGCCAAAAATCTTGAACAGATTTTTTTATAAATTCTTTATTTTGTAAAAAAGGACTCGTAAATTTTTCTAATTCTTCTTGGAATTCTACTTCAGTCATTTTACATCTTTTATATTTTATTAATAACTTAATTATTTTAGGGGTATATTTTAGTAAACTTTTCTTTCTTTTGATAACAAACATTGCAAAATCAAAAGTACTTTCCCCATGATATATTGTATTATCAAAGTCAAAAACTTGCATTTATCTTCCTCTTCCCTTTTTTTCCTCTTTTATTTCTTCATTATATAATGATAACATTTCTTCTCTTTGTTTTTGAAGAATAAGTTTATTTTTTACCTCTTTTTCTAACAAAGATAACTTATTCCACATGATTCGATATTCTTCATTTTTTATTTGATCTTTATATTTTTTTTGCAACACTTTTTTTGCTTTTAAAAGTTCATCTAAAACAATATTGGCATCGGTATTTGTTCCATCTTCTTCAATGTTATCCATGACTATTTTAAATAGACGCCGAAAAGCTACTTGGAATTGTAGTTTTAACACTTTTTCTTTTAATGAAGGATTGATAATAATAATTTCTTTTACTTCTATTAAATCGGTATGATTACGTAGTTTCGGATTCATTTTAACGCCTTGACATATAGGTTTTCTTTTTCCTAAATTTTTTGTTTTCTTTTCTTTTCGTATTTGATACGTCATCCTACCCACCTACTTTTCCAATAAATCTTTTCTTCTTTTTTGAGTATTTTCTAAGGCTTTTTCTTCACGCCATTGTTTAATTTTGGCATGATCTCCAGACAACAAAACTTCTGGCACTTTTAAACCTCGAAATGAAGCTGGTTTCGTATAAGTTGGATAATCTAGGCGATTATTCATGAATGAATCTTCTAAGTACGAATCTTCTTTAATTACTCCAGGTAAAAGACGAATCACGGAATCCATTATTGTCATAGCTGGAATTTCTCCTCCAGTTAAAACATAATCTCCAATGCTAATTTCTTCATCTACAAAGGCTCTAATGCGTTCGTCATATCCTTCATAATGTCCACAAACAAAAATCAAATGAGTTTCTTTGGAAAGTTCTAGGGCTTTTTTTTCTTTATAAGGGACTCCTTGAGGACACATTAGAAGCACTTTCGAATCTTTAGTTTTTATGGATTCAATTGCTTCTACTAAAGGTTCACAACGAAGAACCATTCCTGATCCTCCTCCATAAGGAGTATCGTCCACTTGATGATTTGATAATTTTGAAAACTTCCGAAAATCAATTACATTAATCTGGACAATTCCTTTTTCAATGGCTCTTTTCACAATTGATTCTTCCAATATTCCTTCAAACATTTTGGGAAAAAGCGTTAAAATATCAATTTTCATAACATCAATCCTTTGATATTTTGGCCAATCACTTTTTTTTCTGACCAATTAATTTCTTTGATATAAAAGTCGTTATATGGAATTAGAAATTTTCTTTCTTCTCCAACGCTTAACAAAATACCACTTTTATTATAACGAATATTTTGTATTATTCCTAGTATTTTTCCTTCTTCGCAAACAGAAAAACCGATTAAATCTTGAAAAAGAAATTCGCCATCTTTTAATTCAAGCTCTTCTCTTTCAATAAAAATTTGTTGATGACGAAATTCTTCAACTTCATTAATATCTTCATGATCATCTATACGAATTAAAAAACAACCTTTATGAGATCTGATACTAGAAAGAATATGTTTTTTTTCTTTAATATAAATGGGATGATTTTTTTTTAAAACTAAATCATGTCTTTCAAAATCAGTAAAACATTTAAGCTCACCTTTTAATCCAAAGGTAGAGGTTGTATAACCAAAATATATTTTACTCATAAGTTCTCCTCTTATTTATTTCATACATTAATATAGATGCGCTTACGCCTGCATTTAAAGATTCACATGTACTTTCCATCGGGATATAAAAGAATTTATCACAAAGCTCTCGAATATTTTGATTCATGCCAGAGCCTTCACTTCCAATAATTATGGCAAATTGAGGAGGAAATACGCTTTCTTCTACCAAGTTTCCTTCTGTAACATCCGTACCATAAATCACATATTCGTCTTGAATGCTTTTTAAAAATTCTTCTAAATTTCTTCGAAAAATTTTCACATGAAAAATCATTCCTTCTGTGCTTCTAATAACTTTTGGATTGTACACATCTACAGTACGTTCGCTTAAAACAATTTCTTTAAAGCCAAAAGCTACTGCACTGCGAATAATTGTTCCTAAATTTCCAGGATCTTGAATATCATCTAAACATAACACTGGACCAGGAATAAAAACTTCTTCTTGTTTTTTACATATCGCGACCACATTTGAGGGAGTAACTTGATCACTAATTTTTTTCATAATTTCTTTTGTCACGGTATAAGTAGGAATTCTACTATCCTTTTTATCTTCCGTTGTTACAATCTCTAATACTAAGCCTTTTTTCTTTGCTTCTGTTACTAAATGGTCGCCTTCTACTAAAAAAGTCCCTGTTTTATCTCTTTCTTTTTTCTCTTTCAATCGAACCCATTTTTTTACTCGTTCATTTTTTAAAGACTCAATTTTCATTCTCTAAGCCTCCTTCTTGCCTCTTTATATTTTGGATAATATTCACTTACATGATCCCAGAATCTGTAACTGTGATTTGCTTCATAAAAATGACACAACTCATGGATAATTACATAATCTAATAAATCTAAATCTTTTTTTAATAATTCACTATTTAAAGTAATCGAGTAATTCCTACGATTATTTACGCCCCATCTTTTTTTCATTTTACGAATTTTTAAAGAAAACTTTGGAATATTGTCAAAATAAGGAGTGATTCTTTCTACTTCACTTTGAAATATACGAATACATTCTTTTTGAAAAAATTTTTCTAATGTTTTTTCATCTTTCGCGATTATACAATGATTTTCAAAAAAAACATTTTTAGTTATTCCATCCAACACTTTTGTATAAGGCTTCCCTAAGTACCAAAAGAAAGCATCTTTTTTCTCTTCTTTCTCTTTTTTGATAAGCATTTTTCCTAAAGAATCTTCATTTTTATACAGAATTTTTTCTATTTCCCTTTCGCTTACTAAACGACTACAACTAACCGTTAGTGTATGACTATCTTTAAATCGCATATAAATATTTTTATTTGGTTTTCTAATTATCTCAACATCAATTTTTCTATCATTTAGACATATTTGCATGTAAACCACCCTATATATAGAATATCACAAAAAAAAGCACTTTAAAAGTGCAATCCACTTATTGATTATCTATATTTTTTCTGTTTTGTCATTAGTTAGAATTTTTTTGAGCAATGAGTTTGACAGTTACTTTTCCACTAAATGTCTCGCCTTGTTGGACATTTTGGTTCCCATTATTTTTATACTCATACACTAAATAATATGTAGTTTTGTCTAATGTTGAGGTATCAAATTCTGCTTGTTCTAAAATGATTTCACTACTATTTGTTAAGGACGTTGGTCCGTACACGATTTCTGGTGTTCCATTAACTATTATATTATCCTCTTTTACAAATCCTTCACTTGTCTGTGTTAATTCTCCTTCTTCTCTTACTACATTATTTGCTATAGCGTTCGTTGTTTTATATAATGTGATTTCGATATCACTTCCAAAAGATGCTGGTACGACACCTGCTAAATCAATTTCATAGATTCCTGTCCCAGCTTGTGCTCCACTTTCAATTGTAAATGTTTGGATATCCTTCATTCCAGGATAGATATTTGTTCCTTCAAATGTTTTCTCGCCATTATAAGCCACACTTCCCACACTTCCCGATTTTATTCCTGATTCATTTACATTATCATGAGTAATTTCTGCAGCAAAGTAAGCAAATGACACGGTTATTCCAATTATTAAAGCACAACTTGCTAAAATTCCTATTGTTAAATAATGTTTTGTATTCATATCTATTTTCCTTTCTAGTATCTGATAAAATTATAATAAAAATGTTAAAAAAAAGCAAGGAAACTTTTAAAAGCCCCTTCCGCTTACGCCGCCGCCTCCGCCGAAGCCACCGCCCATTGAACCGCCACCTCCAAAACCAGATCCACTACTATGATTGCTGTTTGCAATACGTGAATTTGTTATAGCAGCTTGATTCTGAGTAAAGGAATTTGAGATACTATGACTTACCATGTGAGCGATGTGAAAATCAACCCAACTTGGATAATAAACTCCCATTGTTCCTTCTGGTAATTCGCTTATTTTTACATTCATCGCTTTTTCCACTTGATCTGCAAGACCAAAGACGGTTGCATAAACCAAATATTTTTCCCATAAAGCAATTTCGGGTAATTCTTTAATATCAAATCGTCCAAAATCTTCTAAGAAATTTTTGAACGCTCTCCATCTAACGTAATCCTCATTTCCCTTTCTGGTTCTTTTTCTAATGAGCAAAGCATATATTAAGAAAACTAGGCTTAATGTAATGACAATCAACATCATAAAGGAATCTACTTGGAGATATACTAAAAAGAATACGATAAAAAATGCTATTAATAAAAGAAAAATACTACTTACAATTGGTAAACCATTTTTTTCAAAGAAATTTTGTCTTTCACCATCTTTACGAACACAATTTTGCCAATTGGTATAAGATTTCTGAAAGTTCGTAAAAGTTGATGTGCCCGAAGCATATTTCTTTAATTCAAGAGTTGTAAAAGTATTTTCTTTGCCAACTGTTTCAAACAGAAAATCTAATAAAACATCTTCTGTATCACTAACCTGCTCGCGATTTAATAATGTAAACTGATAATTTTTTTCTTTTTGCTTTTTTTCTTCAGTTATTTCTTCAACTTTTATATTTTTTTTATAAATCAGATTTAGAATGGATGCAGACATCGCATTTGGAGTAATATTATGGTGCATTAAATAATCCACAACTTCTACATTATAGTTTTCAATAAATTCCCTATTATATTTTGACACAAAAGCACTTTTATATTCCTTATCAAATCTAAAGTATATATATATCCACCAAATTATCAGAAATCCAATATAAATGCCGCATAGAATATTAGCTAAAAGTAAATTTTTTCTAGCTGTTTCACGTTGTTCATTTGCCGACTTTGCTCTTTCTTCTTCCACTTCGATAATTTGTTCTAAGGCTACTTCTTCAGTCTGTTTTTGAACTAACTGACTATTCAACAAGGATTTATCAAACGTCGTTCTTACATCAATCGCTGTATTCGCATATACTTTTTTGACAGTTGTTAAAAAGGTTGACTCATCTAAAAATTCAATATTCGCGGTTAAATCTCCATGAGTCCAAATCCGGAAATTATCACTCTCATCTATTCCTGGCAAATGCACTTTAATCTGTAAATTTTCAATTGGATCTTCAAAGTCTTCACTTAAAATTGCAAAATAAAGTTCTGCTACATCCTCATGCAAAACAATCATATCTTCCAGTGTATATTCAATTAAGAAAGCAACTCTCTCATTTTCTGCTTGATAATACATTTTAAATGATTTACCATTTTGAATACTTGATTCTACATAATTTCCATTTTTTGCATCTTCTTCATAATAAGATTTTTTAAGGGATGTAAAACTCTCTTCAAATATATCAAAAGTAATCTCTTTTTCTTTTATTTTTTTGGCAGAAAGCAAAACATCACTTATTCCTCTACCGTTATAAATAGCATCACCGCTAAAATTAATAGGATTATGATATTCTAAAATTGGATTACGATAGGGAATATTTATCCAATACCCATTAAAATTTCCATCTAAGACAATTAATTCTTTTACTCGCAAATCCCCATTATCTAAAATGTAGGCATCAACAAAAAAATCAGTTACATCATAGTTCACTCTTGCTGAGACGGTAACTGGGATAATTAATAAAATTAAAAACCAAAATATTTTTTTCATAAACTCTCCTTTTAAAAAAAGAAGCTTACTTATGTAAGCTTAAAATTCCACTTTAACATTTTGTCTTGCTTCTTCTTCAGCTTTAAAGAATTCTTCAATTTTAAATTTAAAAATGGAAGCAATTACATTAGATGGAAACATTTCTATTTTGTTGTTATACGTTAGTACTGTATCATTGTAAAATTGACGAGCTGTGGCAATTTTATTTTCTGTATCTTGTAATTCTTGTTGTAATTCTAAAAAGTTTGTATTTGCTTTTAAGTCTGGATAGCTTTCAGCTAAAGCAAATAATTTTGTCAAAGTATCTGTTAGCATATTATTTGCTTCCATCTTATCATGAGGTGTTGTAGCTGTCGTATAACTATTACGAGCTGCAATCACACTTTCTAAAGTTTCACTTTCATGTTTGGCATACCCTTTTACTGTACTAACTAAGTTGGGGATTAAATCAAATCTTCTTTTTAATTGAACATCAATTTGACTCCATTGATCACGTACTCGATTTCGTAAATCAACTAGTTTATTATAAGTAGCTATTACATAAATAACGAGTAAAACAACAATGACTAAAACAACAATTAACCATACTGGCATAACCTTTCCTCCTTCATATTCTTAGTTTATCATATTTTTTTCTTAGTTGCAATTACCCTTCTTTCACTTCAATAACAGGTCTTACATAAGCGGCGGTATTGGAATTCACATTTTGCATAGATGTATTATAGATTCTGGTTTGCGTATTGCTATTTTTTTCTAAAATATGAAAGGGTTTTACTGTTGCCCATTTATTGGCATTTGTTGTATTTGATACTTCACTTGTCATAGGAATACGAACATATCCTTTCGTAGTTAAGGCTCCGTCATTAATACTCATTTTAACTAATTTTTCATCTTCTAAAACTCTTTGTAAACCTTGGTGTGTATTAAACCATGAGTTTACAATAGCTCCGACGATGGTTTGACCATAATTTTGATTTTGAATTTGAGCGGTTGTTGGTTGCCAGCTTGGAATACGGTAAAGCTTGGTATTTCCTGAGAAAAAATAACAATACATTTGTCCTCCCATTGAAGTAGTTGTCGCATTAAAACAAGCTCTTACTTGACAACTGCTGTTACTGCTACAAGTTCCATAAAACTGTGTATTCCCTTCTTGGCCAATTGCTTCAATAATTTCCTGTTTAGTTAAGCTTCTTTGTAATACGAGTACTACAGTATTTCCTTTATCTTGAATTACTTGCCAATTTTCATTTGCAAAATCGACAACTTCTCCAATTTGATAAGTTTTCGATTCTAAAAAACTAGTCACAAAACTTTCTTGACTATCTATTTCGCTTCTTATATCTTCTTTAATTCTTCCAACTAATACTCGATTATTCACACTTGAGGTTAAAATTATGACCATTAGCATTAGAAAAACTAAGAAAAAAGAATAAATCACTGAAGTAGCTATAAAACCCTTTTTATTTTTCATTTCAATCATTCCTATTATCATTGTATCAATTTTCTTTTAAAAAGTCATCTATTTTAAAGGCGTTTTCATATCTAGTTAAAGAAGTGTTTTAGTCAAGGATTGTTACAAGAAAACAAACATGGAAAATTAAAATAAAAAATTCAAAAAAGTTCTAAATATTAATAAAAGAAACAAACTTAGAAATCGAAAAGATCAAGAACCCTGATTCTTTTCTGTTGTTATTACGATATTGTTTTTTTAAATTTATTCTTTTTTATGCTCTTAAAATAAAATTATAACAATGGACCGAACAATCTCAGTACTCTTCCGATTAACAATTTGATCTTTGAATATTTTTTAAAATTTTCTAAAGTAACCTCTTGGCATTTTTGCAAAGTAGAGACAAAATCTTGACTCATTTTTTGAATCTCACTTACTTTATACAAATAGACTCCATCTTCAAAATGTAGAAAAAAACTTCGATAATCTAAATTAATTGTGCCAATTACAGCTTTATCATCATCCGCAATCATCATTTTGGCATGAGTAAAACCTGGAGTATACTCATAAATTTTGATGCCGACACGAAGCATATCCACATAAAAAGTCTTAGCCACATAATTTACAAATTTTTTATCAGGAATTCCTGGTAAAATCAAACGAATTTGAATTCCTTTTAAGGCTGTATGTAAAATCGTATTAAAAAAATCCCCATCAACCACAAAATAAGGCATGATGATATCCACTTTTTCACAAGCATTTTCTAAAATATGTAAATAGCTTTCTTTGCCAATAGGTTCATTATCTAATGGAGCATCACCAAAAGGAATTAAATATCCTTCTCCTTTGGTCTTATGTTCCCTCTTATAGAAAGAATAGTTTTCAAAATCATTTTTTTCATCAATATTCCACATTTCTAAGAAAAGCAAGCATAAGCTGTTTACAGCATTCCCTGTAAAACAAACCATATTATCTTTCCAATGACCAAAACGCAATTTTTGGTTGATATATTCGTCTGCAATATTGCATCCTCCCGTATAGGCATATTCTCCATCAACGATGACAATTTTCCGATGGTCGCGATTATTATAAGAAGTTTTAATAAGAGGAACAATGGGATTAAAAGCTTTACATTTTATTCCTTTTTCTTTTAATTGTTCTGGATATGTTCGTGGAAGAAGTGTTAAAGAACATGTTCCATCATAGATTACTCTTACTTCTACTCCTTCTTTAACTTTATTTTCTAAAATTTCTAAAATATTTTCCCACATTTTGCCTTTAGCTAAAATAAAGATTTCAATAAAAATATATTCTTTCGCATTTTTTAATTTGGTTATTAAATCTTTATACCAACTTTCGCCAACTGGAAAGTACGTAAAATCACATGCTTCATAAACCGGAAAATGCCCGACATTATTTAAGTAAATAGCATGAGCATATTCTTTACTATTTGCATTTTTTAAATTCTCTAAGATTTCTCTGTTTTGAGGCACATATTTTCTATTATTTTCTTGACGACTTTTCAATCTATTTTTTAATATAATCGTTCCTAGATCATTTTGACAAAAAAGATAAAATAATGTTCCAAATGGTGGAAGTAAAAGAATTAAGATAATCCAAGAAGTTTTAAAATCTGCATTTAAATTGTTTCGATTAATAATTAAAATCGTTATCAAAATATTTAAAACACCAATTCCACCAATAAAATAAATTATGTATCTTTGAAACAAAAAAAAGAGTAAAGCCAGAATAGCTAATTGAATAAACAAAGCTAATAAAGCAATAGTAAAACGACTAAATAAAATTTTAAATGGTAAAGAAAAAAAATCACGCAGCGACTTTTTCATGATTGTGATACTTCCTAAAACCAATCAATAATAGAATGTTTTCTAAAATCAATAAAGATTCTGAAATAATGACCATAATTCCTAAATACAAATTTATAGAAGTGTTCGTAAATGGATTTACGATAATTAAAAAGCCTAAAACTAAATTGATTGCTGATATGATCAAACTAGAAACCCAAATACTTTTTGCTTTATCTTGAAGGTTAAAAGCCATTTCAATTCGAAAAGCATTTCGGAAAATTAAATATCCTCCCAAAATAATTGTAATCATTTCTTGTAAAATTGAAGTTTCAATAAAAGCAATGATTCCAAAAAGAATCAGTAAAATACTGGTTGATAGATTTTTGCTATAAATTCTATTTTCTTTAGGAAGACGAGAATAAAATACCATATTTAAAATTCCTAAAAAAATTGCTACATAGCCAAAAACATTGATAGCAGTTGGAATAAAATTGTCTGGATTAATTAATAAAACTACTGCAAAAATAATTAATAATATTGAAGCAACAAAAGAAAACCAAATTCTTTTTTTGATACTTTCAAAAACACTTTTATCTTCTAATAACATCAGAATCACTCCTAGTAAAATTTTATCATTTTGCCTTTAAAAAAGCAACTAAGGATTTTAAAGCTAAGATTTACTTATCTTTAGTATTTTTAATAGTTTTTTTGTAAATTTTAGATAAAAAAACTGTCTAAATCTGACAGGTTCTTTATTTATTTTGTTTTACAAAAACAAAATATTTCTTTTTTCCGCGTCTTACAATATTGTATTTACGAGTATTATCTAACAAGAAATTTTCATCCTCAATAAATTCGCCATTTACACTAATAGCTTTATTGTTCAAAAATTCTCTTGCTTCTCTTTTTGATGAAACTATTTTATTCGTCACAAGTAAATCTATTAAGCTTTTTTCTTCATATGTAAAAGTTGGTACACCTTTAAAAACACTTTCTATTTCTTTATCTGTTAAAGAAGAAACATTTCCTGTAAACAAACATTCTGATATTTCTTTGGCATGAATATATTCTTCTTCTCCATGTAAATCGGTAATAATTTGCTTTGCTAACTCTTGTTGAGCTATCCGTTTTTCTAAATGTTCTTGATGTAATTGTTCAATTTGTTCAATTTCTTCTTTAGAAAGGAAAGTTAGTTTCTTTAAATAATCAATAACTAAGATATCATCGGTATTAATAAGATATTGATAAAGTTCATAGGAACTTGTTTTTCTTTTATCAAGCCACAAAGCATTTCCTTCGCTTTTCCCAAATTTTTTACCATCTTTATCTAGAATTAAAGGCATTGTAAAGCCATAAGCTTCTTTTCCGGTTTTCTTTTTGATTAAATCGACTCCAGCTGTAATATTTCCCCATTGATCTGAACCAGCGACTTGTAAAGTGCAATTTTTTGTTTCAAATAAATGAAGGAAATCTAGAGCTTGCATGATCATATAAGAAAATTCTGTATAGGTAATTCCTGTATCTAAGCGTCTTCTAATAATATCTTTATCTAACATATAATTTATACTAAAAAATTTACCATAATCTCTTAAAAAATCAATGAAATTAATTTCTTTACTCCAGTCCCAGTTATTGACTACTTCAAAGCCAAAAATATCTTTCGCTTGTTTAGCTAAGCCAATAGTATTTTTTTCAATTTCTTCAATGCTTTTCATTTCTCTTTCCGTAGTAGGCTTGGGATCACCTATTCTTCCAGTTGCGCCTCCGATTAATAAAATAGGATGATGGCCATATTTTGCTAATCTTTTTGAGATCAAAAAAGATGAATAATGCCCGATATGCATCGAATCTGCTGTTGGATCTGTTCCTATATAAAAAGTTAATCCCCCTTCGTTTAATTTTTTTTCTAAATCTGGAGAAGTAATATCTTTAATTAGTCCTCTCCATTGTAAATCTTCAAATAATGTCATAAAATTTCCTCCTTAAAATCTCCATTTTTCATAATTATTTTTTTCTCGCCATTCTTTAAAATCGCTTCTATACATAAATCCTTTGTCCCAATAAAGAAATCTACATGAGTTTTTGATTGATTTAAGCCAAGTTTTTTTAATTCTTCTTTTTCTTTTTGTAATCCCTCTTTAACACACTCTCCAAAACTTTGACCTAAAGCTAAGTGACAACATGAATTTTCATCTATTAAAGTATCATAAAATATTTTATTTATCTTAGAAATTGGCGAGGAAATATCTACTAAAGCAATTTCTCCTAAATAAGAAGAACCTTTATCTGTTTCTAAAATTCCTTGTAAAATTTCTTTTCCTTTCTTTGCATCATAAGATACAACTTTCCCATTTTTAAATTCTAAATAAAAATCTTCAATAATACTCCCTTGATATTCTAATGGCTTTGAAGAATATACTATTCCAGTTGTTTTTAAATAGTTTGGTGCGGTAAAAATTTCCTCAGTTGGCATATTGACGATGTTTTTTTCTTCAATTGATTGAAAAAGATAATTTTCTGGCAAGAAGATTTCTAAATTAGTTCCTAAAGAATTTTTATAAATCATTTTTTTGATTTTTAATGCGTTTAAATATTCAGCACGTTTTTTTAATCTTTTAATTTTTTCTCTCCAAAGTTCTATCGGGTCTTGTTCTTCCTCAATTAAACATATGTCTAATTATGTTCCATAATTCATCTTCATTTTGTAAATGAAGAACTTTTGCCCAATAGGAATTGGGGACTGCACTGATATTCCATTTTAATAATCCTTTTTCTTGATATTTTCGAAACACCTTTGTTGATTCATTCATATATTTTTGAACCTTACTAAGCAATTTCTCATCAACGTCTTTCATATGTCCTGGCATTGGAGATGAAAGACTTAAAAAAGCATACCCTTCTTTAGCCATTTGATTATATTTTGATTTATCCATTTCTGGATCCTTAATAATTTCTTCATAGGACTTAGTTAAATATAAACTTTTTTGATAATCTAGATCATTTATCAAGGTTTCAATGTTCGTAATTTTTAAACTTTTGGCTTCTTCTATGACGATTTTGATAAACTTTTCAATTTCTTTATTTCCTATTATAAAAAGTTTTTCTCCTTCGTTTAAAGCTAAACATCCTTGAAGTAAAAATTTTGCATATTTTCGAATTTTTTTATCAAGCATAGTTACCTATCTCCTCTAAAATAAAAAAATCCTATGCAAAGGGACGAACTTGTCGTGGTACCACCCTTTTTCATAGAATTTTCTACCTTTCTTAAAATTAACGCTTTTTTAAACGATTTGACTCCACTGGTTGTAAGGCAGCATCAACATCAACAATTTGATTCTAACAGATATTTAAAAGCTTGTCAAAAAAATATTATAAAGAACCTGTCAAACTCTCAAACATTTCCAAAATAGATTCTTCATTCATAAGAATTTGATAGAAATTCATTAATATTGAAGTTGTTTCTTCTTCAGTTAATAAACTTACATCTTTAGCATTACTTGTATCTATCTCTGATAATTCTTTTTGATTTACAGAAGTACGATTTTCCAAATCAATTGTGAATGTCATACTCTCTCCGTCTACTTCCATTACGATGGCTCCATTCATTGTAGAAGTACCTTCTTGTTCTGTTTCTTTATTAAACTCAACAGTTACTGTACAGTCCATTTTTGTCGCACTCGTCTTATCTTCAACAAGAAATTCCAAAGTTTCTTTATTATCATTTTTTGCTTCATAGCTTATAACTATAGCAGATTCTTCATTTTGAAGATCCAAATTGAATTTGCTTTCTTTTTTGCTGAAACTCATGTTTATTTCATCACTTTCGATAGAAGCTGTAAAACCTTCTTTATCAACTACTCCAGTTAACACTTCTTCTTCATAAGCTTCTAAAGCGAAAGCTTCGATTTGTTGATTTAAACCCGTTGTATAAATATGAAAAGTCACTTCATTCATTTCCAAATAATTGTCCGGATTTTTTAATTCTTCTAAATTTTCTTTAAGTTCTTCTTCACTCATTTGTAATAATAAAGCTATTTCTTTTATAATAGAATCATCAGCTAAATAGCTATCGACTAATTCTGTAACTAAACGATTAAATACCTTACCATTTACAATAAAAGCATGATCTGTAACTTTTTTTGTTTCGTTATTAATCATACGCTCTTTATCCGTTTTATCAATTTTTGATTCACGAATAAATTTTAAAACAGCATTCTCGGTTGTATTTACCATTTTAATTAAACTATCATAAGATAAAGATGTTGTAGGCACATCAAAGTTCATATCCATTGTCGTAGATAATAACCCATTAAATAGTTTTGCAGACTCCATATAAACTGTATTGTCTACTAAATAAAAATTGCCATCAATAACTGACTCATCGGTTTTGTTTACTAAATCTAATGAAATATTTGCTTGTTCATTTTTTGCATCTATTTCAAGTTCATATCCAACTTTATAATCTTTTAAAACATCAAACTCCGCATTATCTGTACCAAGTTCAAGAGTTCCTTCACTAAAGATTACATCTTTACCATAGTCAATATTTAAAGATGAATTTTTCGCTTTTTCTAAACTTTCTCTTACTTCAGTAAATGCTTTTTGAATAGCTACTTCATAAATATTTTTGGTTGATTTATTAAAACAAAAATACCAGACTGCAACTCCTACCAAAATTAATAGGACTATTCCGATACCAATAAATAGACCAGTTTTTGAATTGTTTTTGTTTAATGAGGAATTTTTGTATTCACTCGTTTCTTCTAAAGATTCGATCTGTCCCTCCTTTTTCTCAAGATTTTCTGTGGATAAATTTTCCATATCATTTTCCTTCATAAAACTCTATACTCCTTTACATTAAAAATATATCCCGAGTTTGAAAGTTAGCAAAAATCAAAATACCCATTCAGCCTAGATTGTATCTAGGTTTTTCTTTGTCAAGTTTCAGCCACTTTTATGTTGTAGATTATTGTATATTGTGATATAATTATTTCATTAAGGTAGTGATTTTATGTTTGTTAAACAAAATAAATCCCATAAAGGTATTTTATTGACTTATACTGTGGGTTACCGTGAAAACGGTAAAGTTAAGCACAAAAATATCGAAACAATCGGATACTTTGAGGATTTAAAAAAAGAATATGATGATCCTATTGCTCATTTTAGGAATCTTGCTAAGCAAAAATCAAACAATGAAATTAATGAAATTACAATCAAAAATTTACTTTCTAAAACAATTGATCAAAATTCTAGCCCTAAAAATTTAGGCTATGTTATTTTAAAGAAAATTTATAATGATTTAGGTTTAAAAGATTTCTTTGAAAACAAAAAATCCACACTAAAAATCAATTTTAATTTAAATACAATTTTTAGTTTGTTAGTTTATTCAAGAATTTTGTATCCGGGTAGCAAAAAAGAAACTTTTGAAAAGAAAGACAGATTTTTCGAAGATTTTGCTATCCCAAATATTAAAGCTATGTACAATTCTTTAAGTTATTTCAATTTGTATAAAGATGATATTGAAAAATTATTATGGGAAAACACAAAAGATAAATATAATCGTGATGCTTCTAATACTTTTTATGATTGTACAAATTATTATTTTGAAATAAATTATAACGATGAAGATCTAGTGGATGAAGAAGGAAATATTTTAGAAAAAGGGTATCGTAAAAGAGGAGTTGAGAAAAATCATCGACCAGATCCAATTATTGAAATGGGACTTCTAATGGATGCAACCGACTTACCTATCGGTTATGACTTGTTTCCTGGAAATGAAAGTGAAAAATTATCCTTAAGACCTATTGTTAAAAGACTTAAAACTTCTTGTAATATTGAAAGAACTATTGTTGTTGCAGATAGAGGATTAAATACTTCAGATAATATCTTTTATCTAGCTGGTAAGAATGACAAAAAATTAGATGGCTATATATATGGTCAATCCATAAGAAGCGCTGATAAGGATTTCAAAGAATGGGTTTTAAATCAAGATGGATACATTGATGAATTATGCTATAACGAAGACGGTACCAAGGAAATGTTTCGACAAATGATTTTTGATGAAAACGGTCAAGTTATTGGCTATGAAAAAAAACAACTTGTTTTTAGACATAAATCTAGGACTTATCCAAAAGAAATTACCATTACAAGAAACGGTAAAAGAAATACAAAAGTTAAAACAGACCAAAAACAAATGGTATACTATTCACAAAAATATGCTGATAAACAAAAACATGATAGAAACCAAATGATAGAAAGAGCAAAAGATATCATTGCTAATCCCAAAAAATATAATCGAATTAGCTGTAAGGGTGCAAAATCCTATATTAACAATATAGCTTTTAATAAAGAAACAGGAGAAGTTGTTGAAGGAAGAGAGTTAACTTTAAAGGAAGATCTAATAAAAGAAGAAGAAAAATATGATGGATATTACTGTATTGTTACAAGTGAACTTGATATGTCTGATGCAGACTTAAGGAAAAAATATCGTGGTTTATCTAAAATAGAGGAAACCTTCAAAATATCAAAAAGCGAACTAGAAACAAGGCCTGTACTGGTATGGACAAATGAACATATTGAATCGCACTTTTTAACTTGTTTTGTTGCTCTTTATATTGTCAGATTATTAGAGAAGGAAACAAATAACAAATATTCAATTCGAAAGATTATCGAATCTTTAAAACTATATAATTCAACAAACATAGAACATGATTTATATATTCAAAGTTACACAGATGAAATCATAAAAGATTTTGAGAGTAAACTTAATATAAATTTATCCAGAAAATATTTAACTCTATCAGAAATTAAAAAAATTTGTAAATTTTAAAAAAATTGTTTCAATATACAACATTCAAAAAACGAACAATCCCTTATTCTACCGTGGTTTGTTCGTTTTTGCTTTCAAACTCAAGAT
>CALVUM010000026.1 GCA_944363605.1 uncultured Bacilli bacterium | reverse complement strand
TTTTGCCTTCATCTACTTTCTACATACAAAAAAGTGCATGAAATTTGCGTTTTATTTTATCATACACTTTTCTTATTCTACAAATTAATTTGACGAATATTTTTCTTTTTTTATTATTTTATTTTGCTTATCTATATATTTGCTTTAATCATTTGTAATTTTTTTTGATTTTCTAAAGTATTTTCAGCGTAATTTAAAATAATAGGACTACTCAAAATTTTTTCTAGTATCTCCGTGACTTGAGGTAATAGAATTGCTTGATTTGCTTCAAAAAAAGCAAGCATTTCTATATCTAACTTTAAAGACGGATCTAAAAAAGTCAAAACATCTCTAGCTTCTAAAACAGCTTTCAAACTTTTTTCCTTACTAAGAGAACTTATAATTTTCTCACTCTCCATAGCCTTATCTAATTGACTTTTTTGTCCTTGTAAATTTTGCATATATTCCAAAACAAAATCTTTAAATTTTTGCCATGCTTGCTCAAAATTTTCTTTCACAGGTACACCCCAATTCTATAATCAATGATATCATAAAATCAAATATAAAACAATTATACAAAAAATACAAAAAGCTAAAACACAAAATTTTACAAAATCTTACTAAAAAAATTAACTCCTGAATAAGTCCCATCTTCATTAAGTCTTCTATTTGCAATATAACCATCTTTTTTAAATCCACATTTTTCAAGAACTCGAATGGACTGCGTATTTAATTCGTGACAGCTGGCTTCTATTAAAAAATAATCACGCTCAGTAAGTAAATAATTTGAAACAGCATTTAAAGCTTCAGCAGCGTAACCGTTTCCCCAATACTCATAACATATAACATATCCGATAGTACAATAATTATTATGTTTATTCACGCTATTAACGGAAATATTTCCAATTACTACACCACTATTCTTTAACTCAATTGCCCACTTCTCATATTTACTTGTATCTGCTTCATTTATAGAACTTTTAATATACGCAAATTCTTCATCTTTTGTTAACTTAGGAAACTATACATAATTTGCCAATTTTTTATCATGCAAAATAGCATAAAAAACATCAATATCTGATTCTTTAAATCTACGCAATAAAAGCCTTTCTGTTTCAATAACTGGACTAAGTATAACTTTTTCACCTACTTGATGATAGTATAACAAATTACAACCATATTAGAAAATAGTAAAGATACAAAAATTTTTATAGACTCTATTTTACTCCTATGATAAAATTATGCCCGGGAGGTAGAAAATGAAAAAAATATTGCTAGCTTTATTAGTTGTTGGAGCAATTTTTTTAACAGGTTGTACACCAAAAGAAAAAAACATTGAAGGAAGTCTAGAAGACATCATGACAAAACTTTATGAAGGAATTAGTGAAGACGAATTACCAATGGCTCTAACAAACACAGAAATAACAAGCGACAATATGGTGGGTTTCCTTGGTGCTACAGATATCGAATTTGAAAGTGCCCTAGCATCTGAATCCATGGTTGGTTCAATTGCTCACTCTGTAATGTTAATTCGTACTAAGGAAGGACAAGACATTGAAGAAGTAAAAGAAAAAATTCAAAATAGCATAAACCCAAACAAATGGATTTGTGTTACAGCTGAAAATGTCATTGTAAAAAATAAAGGAAACTTAATTCTAGTAATCATGTCAAATGAACTAGCCAAACCAATCGAAGAAAATTTTGATAGTTTAGAATAAGCCTATTAAGGCTTTTTTTTATAGAAGGAGAATTACATGGTCTTTTCAAGTATTACATTTTTATATTACTTTTTACCTATTTGTTTTTTACTTTACTTTCTTATTCCAAACAAATATCGTAACAAAGTTTTACTCTTATGCAGTTTATTTTTTTATTTTTATGGAGAATCTAAATATATTCTTGTACTAATTTTCTCTTGTATTTTTAATCATTACATGGCTGTACTCATAAATAAAAGCAAAGAAAAACGAAAACTTCTCTTAATCATCACTATGCTCATCGATTTTGGAATGCTTTTCTACTTTAAATACTTTAATTTTGCACTGAACAATATCAATAACCTTTTTAAAACAAACATTGCTTTCCTAGAAATCGTTCTACCAATTGGAATAAGTTTCTTCACTTTTCAAGCGGCAAGTTACGTGATTGATGTATACAAAAAAGAAGTAAAACCAGCCAAAAACGTTTTTGATTTTGCTACATATCTAACCCTTTTTCCTCAACTTATAGCTGGCCCCATAGTGCGTTATGAAACTGTGGAGAAGGAACTAAAAACAAGAAAACATTCCTACGAACAAATTGCAAACGGGCTTAGAAGATTTTTAATTGGCCTAGGAAAAAAAGTCTTAATCGCCAATTTACTTGGAGCTTTATGTAACGAATTAAATGCCTTACCAAATACATCACTATTAAGCTACTGGTTAGAAATAATCGCTTACACATTCCAAATATATTATGATTTTTCAGGTTACAGCGATATGGCAATTGGACTTGGCCAAATATTTGGCTTTCATTTTCTCGAAAACTTTAATTATCCACTTATCTCCAAAAGCATTACGGAATTTTGGAGACGTTGGCATATGTCTTTATCCACTTGGTTTAGAGACTACATTTATATTCCTTTAGGTGGAAATAAAAAAGGAAAAAGAAAACAAATTCAAAACATTCTAATTGTTTGGTTAACAACCGGACTATGGCATGGAGCAAGTTGGAATTTTATTCTCTGGGGATTATATTTTGCTATCTTACTTTTATTAGAAAAATTTGTATGGAAAAACTTCCTAGACAAGCATCCGATATTTGCCCATGTATCCACGTTTATTTTAATCCTTATGAGTTTTGTGATTTTCCAATTTGAATCCTTAACCGAAATAAACACATTTTTCCAAAATTTAATAAATCTTAACCATTTACCTATTACCAACATTGAAACAATTTTTTATTTAAAAAATTATTTAGTTATCCTACTTATAGCCATAATAGGAATGGGCCCATGGATGAAAAACCTTTACCATAAAATCAATAATCATTTTATTGGAAAAAAAGTTTTAATCATTTTAGAACCCATTGCTTTAATGATATTATTATTTGTAATTACTGGCTTTATCATTGATGATTCGTATAACCCATTTTTATATTTTAGATTTTAGGAGTTGACATATGAAAGAAAAATTAACAATTATTTGCCTAATAGGTCCGATGTTTTTATTTTTCTTCTGGGGCTTATTCAAAAACCCAGGAGAAATATCAAAAGAAGAAAGAAGAAATCTTGCTCAAATACCTACTTTAAAAATAGAAAGTATTTTAGATAATACATATTTTTCAAAATGGACCGATTATTTTACCGATCAGTTTCCTCTTAGAAATGAATTTAGAACAATAAAAGGAATGGTTTCATTAAACATCTTTAAAAAGAAAGAAGAAAACGGAGTAATCATAAAGGAAAATAGTCTTTATGCATTAAACGATCCTTTAAATGAAAAATCCATTTTACATTTTACAAATTTATTAAATGAAACGCTAAACAAATATAGTCTAACTAATAATATCTATTACAGTATTATCCCAGACAAAAACTATTACTTAGAAGATGATACCATTCCAAGGTTAGATTATGAAACATTAACTGCTTTAATTCAAAAAGAATTTCAAGAATATACCTACATTTCTTTATTTGATGAATTAAACAAAGAAAGTTATTACCAAACAGATATTCATTGGAAGCAGACCGAACTAACTGAAGTTCTAAAAAAGCTAAAAAAAGAAATGCACTTATCCACAGAAGAATCTTCCTATACCAAGCTAAGTGTTTCACCATTTTATGGAGCTTTAGACTCACGAATACCTAATAATATTGAAGCAGAAACTATTGAATATCTAACTAATGAAATAATAGAAAATGCAACAGTTTATAACTATGAAAAACAAAAGTTTGAAAAAGTTTATACCAAAGAAAATATTCATAACATAGATGGATACGATGTCTTTTTAAGTGGAGCAAGTGCCCTACAAATAATTGAAAACAAAAATGCCACAAGCCAAAAAGAACTTATTGTATTTAGAGATTCTTTTGGAAGCTCATTAATTCCTTTACTTATCGAAGAATACCAAAAAATAACCGTTATAGACTTACGTTATTTAAGTAGCAGTTACATAGAAAATATTGAAGAAATCAAATGGCATGAAAATCAAGATATCCTATTACTTTACAGTGTCCCAGTTATTAACAATAGTTTTGCTCTAAAATAGTCTTTTCAAAAAACCAAAAGTTTGCTAAAATACCAAAGGCACAAAGGAGGCATTTTATGCTAGAAAATATTCAGCTGATTACAGTTTTTATAGAAGGACTCATCTCCTTTTTTTCACCTTGCATTCTTCCAATTATCCCTTTATATATGAGCTACCTTGCAGGTAATGCCAAAAAAGTAAATAAAGACCAAACAATTACCTATCAAAGAAAGACCACACTCTTTTATACCTTCTTTTTTGTTTTAGGCATCTCAGTTTCCTTTTTTCTTTTAGGGCTTTCCTTTACAGCACTAGGACACTTTCTAAACCAAACAAAATACATTCTCTTATTAATATGTGGAGTAATCATAATTATTATGGGACTATTTCAAATGGGATTAATAAAAGTGAAAACACTTCAAAAAGAAAGAAGAATACAAGCCAATTTAAATTTGAAAAAAATAAATCCCTTTCTTGCTTTTCTTTTAGGATTTTTATTTAGCTTTGCTTGGACTCCTTGTGTGGGACCAGCCTTATCTTCAGTATTAATGATGGCTTCAAGTGAAGAAAATGCTTTGATAGGAAACCTTTATGTTTTACTATATGCACTAGGATTTATTATTCCGTTTTTAATTTTAGGACTATTTACAAATGAAGCCCTTAATATACTAAAAAAACATCAAAAAACTTTAATAAATTTAGTAAAATTAGGAGGATTATTATTAATTATCATTGGCATAACTTTACTGTACAATGGGTTTAATTCAATAAAGGAAAAATCTTTAAACAGCTGCACAGTAAACGAAAATGGTTTATCTAACTGTGGAACTGAAAATCATATTGATTTAAAAATTGCTCCAAATTTCATAGTAAAAGATTTAAAGAACCAAGAATTTACGTTAAATGAAATAAAAGATAAACCAATATTTTTAAACTTTTGGTCTATGACATGTAAACTTTGCAAAGACGAGTTAAAAAGTATTGAAAAACTTTACCAAGAATACCAGAACCAAGACATAATTATTTTAACAATTGTAAGTCCTAAAGAAAGCCAAAAAACATTAGAAGAAATAAAAGAATATATTGAAGAAAACAAATATACTTTTACAGTTTTAATAGATGAAGATAATAAAGTTTTCAGTGATTATTACATCACTTCTTATCCAAATACTTTTATTATTCAAAATAATGAAATAAAAGAAAAAATTCCTGGAGCATTAAGCTACGAAAATTTAAAAACAATAATAGAAAATTATATATAAAAAATATCGAAATAACTCCGATATTTTTTATTTTATATTCTTTTCATATTCTATATCAGAAACCTCATAGGTTCTTCTATTTGATAGAAAATGCATGATCTTTGTTGTTCCCCAACCAAGTGCTGCTAAAATAAAGAAATAAATAACTCCAAATATGGTAAACTCAGGAGCAGTTTCAGTTAATAAAGCAATTATCGATGCCCCTGCACTCATAGAAGTTACAATAGTTAAACTATCTACGGATTTACTTGTAACATCCTGTTTTAAACCATCAAATAGTTTTTGAGCAGAAGAAACATAATTTTTCGTTACATCCCATAAATCTTGAATATACTCTAAAGTATCTCGTAAAGTTTCATATCGATATCCTGAAATTTCCAAAAATTCACTCAATTCTTTATCTTGTTTAGCAATTTTTTCTCTAGTTGGCAAATACGTATTCATTTGCTTAATTCGTCCATCAATTAAATTTATTGTTTTTGCATAACCCTCTAACTTAGAAGTAAATTTAACAATATCGCTACCCTTAACATTGGCATTTTCTTTAACTTTATCAATTTTTTCCCAAACAATACGATGGATATTTAAATAACGATGTAATTGTCCTTTAAATTCACGAATAAAAATTTATTCTTCTATATAACGTTCTATTTCAGCTTTTGAATTCTTTTTATCATTAATAAAATAATACTTATCTCCTCGAATCACGCTATATTTAGAATTTTCAAACTCAAAGTATTTTTGTCTCTCTGTTTGATTTAATAAAGAAAAAATAGACTCTTTTAAAACATCATCACAAACAATAAAATAAGGATAAACACTTTCAATATTTGCTAATTCCTTAGGAACAGGTGCACCTAAACTAAACAAATAGTTGATCGCTTTAGATAAACAATTCTCATAATAATCTTTTACCTTATCCATATCTGCAAATAAAGTATTCTCACTTACTTCATCATTTCTTAATACTATAAGCCCATCTTCAAAAATCTTTACCGTAATATTTAAAGATGTTGTATATTCAACATATTCCATTCCCGAAACCGCATAAATAATTTTACCAATATTTAAATTTTTTCGATATTCATCTAATTTAGTTTTATCTAAATCTAAATGACTTCCATTCCCACGTAAAAAATCATAAATTTCAGAAAGTTGTAGCATTGTTCTTTGAAACCATCCACCAATATAAATACTATCTATTTTCATATTACCTCACAACTCCTTTTGAAAAAAAGATGCATCAAACTTTTCAAAGCCAAATTTTAAATAACATTTATGTGCTGGAATTCGAAAATTAGCCGACCACAATTTAAGTGTTTTACATCCTTTATTCCTAGCTATTTGTTCCACTTTATTTAGCATATCTAATGCAATATCATGTCGTCGATAACTTTCTTTTACACAAACATGATTTAAAATAGCAAATGTTCCCATTTCTTCATAAATTGTTGGAATAATCGTAATTTTTGTATGAGCAACAAGTTCATCGTTTACATAACCAACTAAATAAATTTGATTTTCATCATGCTGAGCTTTAAAAAACATTCTACGGGCTTTTACTTCATCAATTCTCTCATCAAAACACTCATCGCACAATTTTATAAGAGCGTCTAAATCTTCAAAAGAAGCAAGTTTAAACTCTGCTTTCACTCCTACCACCTACCATAAATAGAATAACAAAAAAAACTCAAAAAAGAATAGGATTTTCAAGCTGATTGACAGTATATTAACAAAGAAATTAACAAAAAATAGTAAATCTTCAAAAGACTTACTATTTTCTATTCCACAGATTTTAATGAATCGATCATATTTATTCTTTTTAAAATAAAATACGTAATAAACTGAACGACTACAGTAAACAATGTCATGATTAGGAAAGTATATAGATAACTCATAGGATAGATATATTTTACAAATAAGATTTCATCAGTTTCAGCAACTGTCATAACAAACTGATTTAATAAAACGCCTAATCCTAAACCAATAAGGACACCAAAAATAGTTAAAACCAAAGTCTCACGATAAACGTATGCACTTACCTCATTATTATGAAAGCCTAAAACTTTCAATGTAGCAATCTCCCTAGTTCTTTCGCTGATATTAATAGTCGTTAAATTATATAACACCGTAATTGCTAAAAAAGTAGAAAAACCAAGAATAAGAAAAACAATATCATTTAAACTCCTTATAATATCCTGAAACATATTCATACTATCTGTTGTATACTGAATATTGCTAAAATAGTCTATTTTTAAAAGAGCATCCCCTATCTCTTGTGTTTTTTCTTCATCCATCGTCGTCATAATCGCATTATAAGTTTTCTCGCCAAAAACTTGAGCATAATAACTTTCATTCATATAAACATAATGATTTACATAGTTTTTGCTAATCTGAGAAACTTTTAAAACAAAAAGTTCATTATCACTATTACGAATACCAAAAGTGTCACCCAAAGAAACCCCAAGCATTCGAGCCGTCTTTTCTGAAATAACTACTCCATTATCACTCAAAGAAATCGAATTCCCATCACTATCTCTTAAATGAATAAAATCATCTATTATAACATCATCTTCAAAAGCCATCAAATAAATATCCACATTTTTATTCTCTACAGAAAATTTAAAGCTTTCCATATTTAAATATACAGATGAAGAAATAGCATTTTGTGCTAAAACCTCATCTATATCATTATTTACTTCATGTACCTCATCATTCAAAAAGATAATCGCATCATAATCTTCAATTTCCCCAAATTGTTTATTCATTAAAGACCCAATACTATCTTGAATTCCAAACCCAGTTAACAAAAGAGCCGTACATCCAGAAATTCCAATCAAAGTCATAACAATTCTCTTTTTATAACGAAATAAATTACGAACTGTAACTTTCCAAGTAAAACTTAAACGTTTCCACAAAAAACGAATTTTTTCCAAAAATACTTTCTTACCCATTTTAGGAGCTTCAGGACGAAGTAGATTCGCAGGCATATATTTAAAATTTCTGTTCACAGCAAGAAAAGTAACAATTCCCATTGCCCCAAAACAAACCAAAATAATCAAAATACTGACTCCAAAATTGAAATAGAGTTGCAGATCTGGTAGCAAAAACATTGAAACATATACCCGGTAAATAATAAGCGGAACAACAAAGTACCCAATATTTAATCCAATTATAAGGCCAATAACCGTGGCAATTAAAACATAGAAAAGATAACTTAAAATAATTTTGGCTTTAGAATATCCCAAAGAAATAAATAAGCCGATTTCTCCTCTTTCTTCTTCAATCATTCTCGTCATTGTATTCATACCCATTAAAAAAGCTACTAATACAAAGAACAAAGGAAATACAGCCGCGATCGAATCAACTTTCGTCGCTGAATCATAAAAAGTTGTATAACCTGAATTATCTTCCCGGTCAAATAAATACCACACCGGTTTCTCTAAATTTGCTACCTCTTCTCTAGCATCTGCAATCTCTTGTTCTTCTTTCAAAATTTCTTGTTGATAAGTAGCATAATTTTCTTCATAACTAGCTTTACCACTTGCTAGTTCTTTTTCTCCATCAAGTAATTGTTGATAAGAGGAATTTAAAGTGGATAAAGCTTTGTTATACTCGTCTTCCCACTCTTTTTTTCCATTTGCAAGCTCAAGTTTACCATTTTGCAAAGTTTGATAAGCGACTGTTAATTCATTTAAAGAATTAACACTTGCTTGCAAAGTCTTTATTTGGCTATCTAGTTTTATATACTCTTCACTATCTGGAGATAACATACTAAGCATAGCTTGTAACTGGGCAATTTGACCGTTTAAAGTTTCAATAGTTAATGGGACATCTAAAATCGTAATTCCAAAAGTTTCTAAACCAGAAAAAATCGTTTTTTCTCCATTGGAAATTTCTTGTTCCTTTTCTTTAAACATTTGCTCCATCGAATCTTTAGTAGAAGATAAAGAGTTCTTACCATTATTATATTGGGCCCAACCATTCTTTAGTTTTGCCTCATTATCTAAAATTTCTTTTTGAGCTTCGGCAAATTTTTGATCATTTACACTCTTTTCTTCTTGAAGTTTTTCTTCCGCATCATAAATTTCTTTCATAGCCTCCGCAAGTATTTCTTCATAACGAGCTGTTTCCCGAATAGGTTTTAATTCCGTTAACTCTGCATTCAATTTTGAAATTGTATCTGCATAATCACTTTGATAAGCTGTCTTAGAAATACTATCTTTCGCAGTTAAATAAACTTCAGTGTAAACTTCCAATGTAAAATTAGACGGTAAAATATACATATACGTATCTAATTTTCCATCACTAACAGTAGAAATCCCTTTATTCTCATAAATATACATTGGAGATTCGACAATTCCTACCACCGTATAAGTGGTATTTTTCACATAATCTAACGCATCACTTTCTAAAGTTATCGTGTCACCTAAATGATATGTTCCTTTTTCTACTAAAATTTCATTCTCATTTTCTAAATATCTTCCTTCAACAAGTTTTGCCTTATTTATATCTTCTAAATAGCCATAGATTTTTGAAGCCTCTCCATTGACCACTGTTTCAAAAGAATACCCTGGTACAACTTTTTCTACATTTTCTAACTCTTCTAAAGAAAGAATATCATCATCAGTTAGTCCCATTGTGCTAACAATTCGAAAATCCATCAAATGATATTCGTCATAATACGCATCTGCAGTTTTAATCATATCAGATGAAGTTTCTCTTACTCCAGCAAAAAAAGCACTTCCTAAAGCAACAATAAATATTAATGAAAAAAAACGGCCTAAAGATTTACGGATTTTTATAAAACTATTTTTAAACAACAACATTACCAATCAATATCCTTTACAAGTTTTGGATTTTTCTGAATAAGAATATCATCCACTTTACCATTTTTAATTTTAATAACTTTATCCGCCATTTCACTAATAACTGCATTATGAGTAATAATAATTGTTGTCATATGTTCTTTATGACAAGTATTTTGTAACAACTCTAAAATCATTCTTCCTGTTTTAGAATCAAGTGCCCCTGTCGGCTCGTCACAAAGAAGCAATTTAGGATTCTTTGCTAAAGCTCTTGCAATACTAACCCGTTGTTGCTCTCCTCCAGATAACTGAGCTGGAAAATGTCCACTTCTATCTCCTAAACCAACTTGCTTTAAAGTTTCTAAACTTTCTTTTGGATGTTTACAAATTTGACTAGCCAAACTAACGTTTTCTAAAGCCGTTAAATTCCAAACCAAATGATAAAATTGAAAAACAAATCCAATGTCATAACGCCGATAATCAGTTAAAGCCTTTCGATTAAATTTTGCAATATCCTTTCCATCAATAATTACCGAACCAGAAGAAGGAATATCCATGCCACCAAGAATATTTAAAACAGTCGTTTTTCCAGCACCACTAGGTCCTAAAATAACAACAAGCTCTCCTTCATTAATGGAAAAAGAAATATTTTCAATAGCTTTAATCGTTACTTCTCCCATTTGATAAGTTTTAGATAAATTTTTCACTTCAATAAAAGCCATAAAAATCACCCATTTTCTATCAAAATTATAGCACACTTTTCCAATGAAAAAAAGATGATGTCCCAAAGAACTTAAAACAAAAAACGATTAAAAAGCGACACAAGTTTTACAGATATAATCGCAAAACTTTCAAAAAAAACTTTTTTTGCGATTTCAACCAAAATTTTCTCAAAATCAGTTTAATGCGTTTTTCATTTAATTACATAAAAAAATATATATATACTTCCTAAAGATGTAGAAAAAATAACGCTATTTCTTTATTCAAAATTATAAGGAAAAAAGTTCTTATTAATTTTTTGTTAAAAAGTGGTTGACAAATTTATGTGTTATTAATATAATGTTAATAACAGGTGGCCAAACTGTTAAAAAAAATAGCTTTTGTTTTTAACAAAACATTAATTAGAAAGAGGAAAAATATGAAACCAGAAGAAAGAATAAAAGCAATTCAAGCTTTAAAAGATTTTAAAACTAAAGAAAAAGAATTCATCGAAGAGTATCAAAAAGGATATTTAGGAATCAAAAAATTTCAAGTCACGACAGAAAATGGCAAGAAAATGCCTTGTGAACAAATAACTAAAAGGAAAGACAATGGAGATGCGGTAGTCATTATCCCGATTACAGAAGAAGGAAATTATATTGTAGTTGTACAAGCAAGGCCAAATACTGAAGAAACAATTGCAATTGAGTTTCCAGCAGGTATGGTAGACAAAAATGAAAAAAATGAAAATGCTGCAATTAGAGAACTAGTAGAAGAAACAGGTTATGTTCCAAAAAATATTTATTTTTTAGAAAGTCACTATCAAGATCAAGGTTGTAGTAAAGCATTAATTACAACATATGTTGCAGAAGGTTGTAAAAAATTACAAGAACAAAATTTAGATCCTGATGAAAATTTAACTTACATAGAAGTAGATGATCAAGATATTCGAGAGTTTTTACAAAGAAAAAAAGGAGATTTATTAACCGAAATTGGGATGCGAGATGCAAATTCTAAAATTGGATATATGACTTTAAAATTAGAAAAAAATAATTTATTATAATTTTTTTAAAATATGTTTTTAACATTTTGTTAATAAGAAAGAGAGGGTGAAAATAATGACAATTAAATTAAATCGTGAAATGATAAAAAATATCATAAAACAATACTATCAAAGGTTCTATAATATGGAAATAAATGTAACTATTAAAGCCACAAAAGATTGTGTAGGATATTATGAAGAGAAAGGGTGTTTAGTAGAGATTCTAGCTAAAGGTCAAATGTCTCTAGCAGGAAATACTTATCCTTTTGAGGAAACGATTACAAAAGAAAAATTAGAAGAAATCTGTAAAGAAATGCTAGCTCTAGAAGAAATGGAAGTTAGATATGTTTCCTATGATTCAGGTTTAACAACTTCTACAGAAGGTTATGGGCTGGGAGAGCATACTGTAAAAAAAGCTTACTTTAGCGGGATTGATGTAGATGTAATGCCAATGAATCAATCTAGAAATTTAATGAAAATAACTCATTAATTTAATTTGTGTTATTAACATATAGATAATAAGAAAGAAGAGATAAATATGAGAAAATTAGAAGAAATAACGGAAGCTGTTTTTGTAATTGATATGAACAACGGCTTTTGCGAAAAAGGAAAACTTGCCGACCCAAGTATAAAAAGGATCGTTCCAAATATTAGAAAAGTAATTATGAATACATTAATAAGAAAAAATGGCGGTTTATTTATTATAAATGACTGTCATACAGAGAAAAGTGTAGAGCTTACAAGAGAAAATGGCTATGGTAGTCATTGCATAACACCAGAAGAAAGAAAAACAATTAAAGAATTAGCAATTTTTGAAAAATATGCTACAAATGTATTTTATAAAAACTCTACCTGTGGCATCTTTGCACCAGGCGTAATGGAAACTTTATTAAAAATGAAAAATATCAAAAAGATTATCATCACTGGATGTTGTACCGATATTTGCATTATGAATTTTACACTAGCTCTAAGAAACTTCATGGACGAATGGAACGTTGATGTAAAAATCGAGGTACCAATTAATGCAGTAGATACTTATCACATACCAAAAATTCATGAAAAAGAAGAAGCAAATCAATTTGGATTCGAAGTCATGAAAAGAAATGGCATTCGTTTAGTAAGGGAGATGAATTAATATGGAAAATTTAACTATGGCAACAGATTTATATGAATTAACAATGAGCCAAGGATATTTTAACGAAAAGAAAACTGAAGAAATCGCCGTTTTTGATGCTTTCTTTAGAAAAAATCCCTTTGGTTCTGGCTATGCAATTATGGCAGGCTTAGATCGAATTATCGAATATATTAAAAACTTACATTTTGCAAAAGAAGATATAGAATACTTAAGAAGTTTACATCTTTTTACAGAACCCTTTTAACCTATTTACAAAATTTCAAATTTCATGGAAGTATTTATGCCATACCAGATGGAACAGTCGTCTTTGAAGGAGAACCACTAGTTACGGTAAAAGCACCTATTATAGAAGCTCAAATTATTGAAAGTACTTTACTAAGTTATTTAAATTCTCACATTTGTTGGGCAACGGCTTCTAAAAGAATCGTTGAAGCAAGTGAAAATCGAGCAATAAGTGAGTTTGGTCTTAGAAGAAGTCAAACACCTTACGCCGGTTTAGATGCAAGTAAATGTGCCATCATGGCCGGTTGTTCTTCAACCTCCAACGTTTTAGCAGGAAAAATGTATAAAGTCCCTGTAAGTGGTACCATCGCACATAGTTGGATTACATCTTTCGATAGTGAATATGAAGCATTTTTAGCTTATGCCAAAGCTTATCCTAATGCTTGTACTCTTCTGGTAGATACCTATGACGTTTTAACAAGTGGTTTACCAAACGCGATTAAAGTAGCAAAAGATTTTTTAATTCCTAACGGTTATAAACTACAAGCAATCCGCATTGATTCAGGAGATTTAGCAAAACTTTCTAAAGAAGCACGAAAATTACTAGATGAAGAAGGCCTTGCAGACACAAAAATTTGTGTTTCAAACGGCTTAGACGAAAAAACAATCCGCTCATTACTAAATCAAGAAGCTCCTATCGATTTCTTCGGAGTTGGAGACAACATTGTCTTACCAAGTGAAGCGAAAGTGGGCGTCGTTTATAAAAATGTTGCTCTACAAAAAAATGGCAGCAAAGAATTTATTTCCAAAATTAAAGCGAGCAATGATGAAGCAAAAGCAATTACTCCAGGATATAAAAAAGTATATCGTTTCTACAATAAAGAAAACAATCTAGCACTTGGAGACGTACTGGCATTCCATGACGAAATTATTCCCCAAGACACATTTACACTGATTGATCCAGTTAATGAAATAAATCAAACAACTATTGAAAATTATTCGGTTAGAGAATTACAAGTACCAATTTTTGAAAACGGAAAATTAGTATATAAAGACCCGAACATTTTTAACAAAAAAGATTATTGCGATAAAGAGATAAAAACATTACCTACAGAAATCAAACGTTTAGAAAAACCCCAAAAATACTTTGTAGATATGACAAAAGAATTAATCAGAAAAAAAAGAGAATTACTTTTAAGTGCTAAAAATCAAGGAATATCTTTAACAAAAAAATTATAAATGGAGGAAAAATATGAATAAAGAATTTGGCTTTGTACGTGTTGGAGCAGTAGTTCCCGAAATAAAAGTAGCTAATCCACGCTTTAACACCGATATTATTTTAAAAGAAATGGAAATTTTAGAGAAAAAGGGTGTTCAAATTGCCCTTTTTCCCGAACTAAGTATAACAGGTTACACATGTGGAGATTTATTTTTACAAGACACACTTTTAAAAAAAGCTCTTGAATGTTTATTAGAGTTAAAGAAAGCGACCAAAAACAAAAACATTCATCTTATAGTTGGTGCTCCTCTAAGTCTAAAAGGAAAACTTTACAATTGTGCTATTCTCATATCTAATGGAAAAATTTTAGGAATTGTTCCTAAAACCCATATTCCAAATTATCAAGAGTTTTATGAAGCAAGATGGTTTTCCAGTGGACGTGATTTGCAAATTACAGAAATTGTTTTAGACAAAGAAGTCATACCAGTTGGAACAGATTTAATTTTTCAAGATACCGAAAAAAAAGAAATTGCTTTTGGAATCGAAATTTGTGAAGATATTTGGGCAAGCGATTCGCCAAGTACCCCACTCGCTTTACAAGGTGCAACAATGATTTTTAATTTATCGGCAAGTAACGAAGTAATTGGTAAATATGAATATCGCAAAAATTTATTAAAAACAACTTCTGCTAAAAACATATGTGGTTACATCTACGCATCTAGTGGAGTAAATGAATCAAGTTCAGATTTAGTTTTCTCAGGATTTGCTGGAATTTTTGAAAGTGGCAGCGTACTTCAAGAAAATGAACGTTTTCAATTTGAAACAAATCACATCTTTACCGATTTAGATGTTCAAAAAATAGCAAGCGATCGAAGAAAAAATACAAGTTTTCACGAGCAAAAGACAAACCAAGCACAAATCATTCCAATTACAATTATCGATAAAAACAAAGATTTTTTAAGAAAATACGAAAAAATGCCATTTGTCCCAAAAGATGATTCCAAAAAAAACGAACGTTTTGAAGAAATCATTCGTATCCAAGCCTCTGGACTTGCTAAAAGAATGAAAGCAACAGGTATAAAAAAATGCGTTTTAGGACTTTCAGGAGGACTTGATTCAACACTTGCTTTCCTAGTAATTATGGAAGCTTTTAAAATTCTTTCTATCGACCCGAAAAACTGTCTTGCCATCACTATGCCTGGGTTTGGAACAAGCAAAAGAACTTTAAAAAACTCTTTAAATCTAATTAAGGCATACAACGTTGCTGGATTAGAAATTTCCATAAAAAAAGCAAGCCTCGTCCATTATAAAGATATTGGCTTAGATACATCTAAAAAAGATGTAACCTATGAAAATGCCCAAGCTCGTGAACGAACTAAAATCCTTATGGATATAGCCAACATGCAAGAGGGACTTGTCATAGGCACAGGAGATTTATCAGAATTAGTTTTAGGTTGGTGTACTTATAACGGAGATCATATCTCAATGTATAGCGTCAACACTTCCATCCCTAAAACACTAGTTAGATATTTAGTAAATTATTTTGCCGAAAAAGAAGATAACAACTTAGCAAAAAAAGCTATATTAGACATCTTAGATACACCTATTAGTCCAGAACTTTTACCACCAGACAAAAATGGAAATATTACACAAAAAACTGAGAATATTGTAGGCCCTTATTTATTACACGATTTTACAATTTACCATTTCTTACGATACGGAGCTTCTGCAAAAAAAATTCAATTTTTAGAAGAACAAACCTTTCAAGGAATATATACAAAAGAAGAAATTAATAAATGGTTAAAGTTTTTCTTTCAAAGATTTTTTAGTCAACAATTTAAAAGAAATTGTTTGCCAGACGGAGTAAAAGTAGGAACCATCAGCGTCTCCCCAAGAGGAGACCTTAGAATGCCAAGTGATGCGGACGCTAGCATTTGGACAAATTTTGAAAATTAGGAGGATATCATGAAAGATTTAAAATTAATTGTATTAGAAAACAGCCAAGAATTAGGAGAAAAAATTGTCAAACACTTAAAAAAAGATATACGTATCCCCATCACGAACAACCGATTTAGTAATGGGGAAGGAAAAATCACAATGAAAAAAAACGCAAATGGAAGCGATCTTTACATTTTAAGTGACGTGGGAAACTACAGTATTACGTATAATCTTCACGGCAAAGAACACGCTATGTCTCCAAATGAACATTTTCAAGACATTAAAAGAGTAATCGCTGCAACAAGTGGCCATGCCAAAAAAATAAACGTAATCATGCCCCTACTCTACGAATCTAGACAACATAAAAGAAAAGGAAATGAATCTCTAGACTGTGCGATTGCTTTACAAGAATTAGAAAAAATGGGAGTAGCAAATATCATCACCTTTGACGCCCATGACCCAAGCATCTGTAATGCTATTCCTCGCCTTCCTTTTGAAAATTTTTATCCTACAAACACAATACTAGAACAACTTAACAAAAAAGAGCATCCAGAACAACTTCTCGTAATCGCTCCAGATATGGGAGCTACCGAACGTGCAAGATATTATGCCGAAGTACTAAAATGTGATGTTGGTGTTTTTTACAAAAGAAGAGATTTAACAAAAGTCATAAATGGTAAAAATCCTATTGTTGAACACACATACATGGGAACAAATCCAAAAGGAAAAGATATATTAATCGTTGATGATATGATAGCAAGTGGCACTTCCATGATTGAAGTAGCCGAAAAATTAAAAGAAAAAAGTGCGAAAAACATTTACTTAATCGCCACATTTGCTCTATTTACAGAAGGAATAAACCTCTTTAAAGAAGCTTATAAAAAACAACTTTTTACAAAACTCTACACGACGAATTTATCTTATATTCCTAAAGAAATAGAACAAGAAAAATGGCTTGTAAAAGTAGATTGTTCAAAATATTTAGCCAAAATTATTAAAACTCTTAATCAAAATAAAAATATAGAAGATTTATAGAAAAAGGAGAATCATAATGAAAATAGGTATCTTTGGTGGTAGTTTTAACCCAATTCATAACATGCATGTAAAAATTGCAACATATCTAATAAAAAAAGAATTTGTCAATAAAATCATATTCGTACCAACAGGAGATTATTACTCATACAAACCAAATATGGTCAAAGGAAAATATCGCTTAGATATGATAAATCTTGCTATCAAAAAATACCCGAATCTTTCATCTAGCGATTTCGAATTACAAGACAAAATGATTTATACTTACGAAACTTTAAATTATTTTCAAAAAAAATATCCAAACGACACCATCTATTTTATATGTGGCACCGATAACATAAACTATCTTGATTCTTGGAAAAAACCAGAAGAAATCAAAAAATTCCCTATTTTAGTAATAAAAAGAAAAAAAGAAAAAATTAAGCCAGAAATTTTAAAGAAAGAAAACATAACATACATAAATATGAGATGCACTTCCATATCTTCAACAAAAATAAGAGAAAAAATATTTCAAAAGAAAAATATTCAAAAATATGTTCCAAAAGAAGTAGAAACATATATTTATCAAAAAAAATTATATCGAAAGGAAAAAAATTATGTTTAAAGAAATCGTAGACAAATTACAAAAAGAAAACTTAACTATAGCTACAATGGAATCATGTACCGGTGGGTCTTTAGTAAATGAAATCACAAATATTGAAGGAGCCAGTAACATTTTACTTTTTAGTGCAATAACTTATAGTAACGAATATAAAATAAAAATGGGTGTCAACAAAAAAACAATAAAAAAATATTCTGTATACAGTATCGAAACGGCCAGGGAAATGGCTAAAAACATCAAAATATTCGCGAATGCAGATATAGGAATCGGTGTTACTGGAAAACTGGCAAAGAAAGATCCCCAAAATGCTTTTGGAAAAGATAATCAAGTATTTATAAACATTTTATTTCAAGAAAATTCTTACGACTTTACATTCCTTGCTCCTTATAAAACCCGTTTGAAAAACAAAAAAGCTCTTGTAAACTTCATAGGTAAGAAATTGCTTGAACTTCTATAATATTTTAAAGTGAAAAGATATTCAATTAATGTTATAATAAAACAAAGATTGAGGTGTTATTCATGCAAAAATACAAAACAGAAGAAGAATTTTTAAAGGCCTATAATTCTAAAGAATTTGATCAATTATCTATGACAGCTGATATTTTATTAATAAGCGTTTCCGATCAAGAACAAGCAAATTATCGTAAGACAAGCAAAAAAATGATGAGTATTCTATTAGTTAAAAGAGATGATTATCCATATAAAGAAAAATGGTGTTTACCAGGAGGTTTTTTAGATCCCAATACCGAAACTTTAGAAGAATGTGCTAAAAGAATTTTAAAAAAAGAAACAAATCTTTCAAATATTTATTTGGAACAACTTTATACATTTGACGATCTAAAAAGAGATCCACGAACCAGAGTTATCTCTACAGCTTATATGGCTTTAGTTGACAAAAAAAGGTTAACAGACAAAATAAATTCAAATGCAAGTTGGTTTGATATTCTTTTCCTTGAAGAAAAAAACAATACAGTAAAAATAACTTTAACGAATGATGAAACAATGATTAACTTAAACATTAAAAAAACATTAAAAGAAAAAACAACAGATCGTTATGAATTTAAATCAATTAAAAATCATGAAATAGCCTTTGATCATGACATAGTGATTCTCTCTGGATTAGAACGTTTAAAAAATAAAATAAGCTACACAGACATCGTCTTTAACATGATGCCAAAATATTTTACATTAGGAGAATTACAGCAAGTTTATGAAGTTATCTTAAACAAAAAATTATTAGACCCAGCTTTTCGTAGAATTATTGCAAACAAAGTCGAAAAAACAGATCAAATTCAAACAGGTGCTGGACATAGACCTTCAGCTCTATTTAAATATAAACAGAAATAGAAAGAAAAAAATAAAAATAGAAGCAGAAAAAATAGCTAAAGAAAGATCTAAAGTAATTATTGAATATATTATTCAAATACTAACCGATCCTATAAAAGTAAACGGCATAATAGAATTTGATTCAGCCAAAATAAATAACTTAAGTATGTGTACTTTAAATATTTATGTTCCTGAAAAAAATTTTGAAAGGCATCTAAACTTAGGAATTACAACTGATCATGCTCACATCTTACATAATCAATTTTTAACAGATTTAATAGATGAATTTTTAGAAAGTGAAACAATAAACATATCTCAGTATTATCAAACACTTTCTATCCCAAGAAATTTTTCGGGTATTGTAGCATCAAATAAAAAAGGAAGCACTGTAAAAATAATACACATTACAACACTAAAAGCCATTGATGATTATAATCAAAAATATTTTACTTATCTAAAATCTCGAGACAATGCAAAACAACCCAAAAAATCTATTTAAAGCTTCTAGATTTTAATAAATATAAAAGTTTTTATTTTCCTAAAAAAACAGAAAAAATCTCAATTTTAAAAAATAACTAGTACATATGATTTCCGGTATAATTATGACAAATCAGCTTTTAAAAACAGCGAAACTTTCACTAAAAAATAGAATTTATTAAAAAGATTTTTGACATAAAATAACTTACAATTTACAAAAATGATATTTATTTAATAAAACTAGTGTGACTGATAAGTTAAAATGTCCTAAAATATAATTGCGTTTACAAGTTAGAATGTCCTACTCTTACTACAATTCCTCATTTACAACAGGAACCCAATGATATGATTTTAATGGCTTGCAAAGGCTGTAATTATAAGCCTTTGGCAATTAAGCCTATCATACCATTGCCTATTATAAATAAGGAATTGCTATAATTGGCAATAGGACATTTTAACTTATAAATACTTATCTAAAAATATGACATTTTAAAATATAAATCACAAAAATGATATTTATTTAATAAAACTAGTTACTTCTTATGATATACTGTTTTTAGTTTTTTGTATACATAATAGGTGATTTTAATGAAAAGATTATTAAAAATAAGTTTAGATCTAGCACTTTTATCCTTTACACCCGTATTATCTTGGTTTTGTTTAAGTCTAATAATTGATAAAAATTTAATAAATATTTTTACATTAACTTATCCCATTCAATTTATCAATTATATTTTAAAATCAATATTTTCTACAGGTGCTAACATAAGTAAAGAAAAAGATAAGGACAACAATATTGTTATGTCCGGAATAATAATTGGAAGTATTATCTCATTAATCATTTTCGGATTTATAATAATAAATATAGAAAATTATATAAATTTTATGCATATGGATATATCAACATATAAAACATTTACCATATATTCAGTTATTCAACTGAATATACAGTTATTATTTATATTTATAATGGAAAAACTATATTATGAAGATAAAAACAATATTGCAAATAAATATTCTTTAAAATTTAGTCTTTTAAATTGTACTATGTTAATTGGTACTTCACTTTTAATAAAAAACCAAGTAATCTCAATAAGTATAACATTATTATCTATATTTAGTTACACAATATATGTTGCAATAAAATCACGTAATAAATTTAAATTTCATTTTAACATTTTAAAATGTATAAAATATGATTCAACAGAATTACTTAATAATTTAGCATTTTTCTTTATCTTTTTATTTGGATTAAGTAACACAACAGAATTTGGTGAAGAATTTACATTAGCTTTAACTTTTATAGCACTAATAACAGATACTCAATGGGATGTTTTTGATGCAATTTCTACTGTAGCCAAAATTGACATAAGTAAAAATAAATTTAATTATAAAGAGCACAAGAACAATTCTTATAAGCTATTATTAATCTTATTTATTACGATATTTATTTTGTTTATAGCTTTATACAGTTTTTATGAATTAAATATATTATTAGTAATGATTTATTTTTGTTTTGAGATAATCAATTTCTCTATTTATCCACTTTATACAATAAAAACATGCTTTTTGCAACTTGAATATTCAGCAATTAAAACAACAATAAATAAAACAGCAGCAAATATTTTAAGAACACTAGTTTCACTTTTAAAAACCCCTTTTTGTACAGGACTTGGACAAATCAGTTCGTCAATATATCAGTTAATATCAGCAAACATATTATTTAATAATAATTATAAAATTTCAAAAGACGGTTCAATTATAAAAAAAACTAAGTAGCAATATAAATTTCATTTTAATTAAGCAAATTAAGAACCTAAAAAAAGCAGAAGTTTATTGTTGTATTTATAAAAAAAATATCATATACTTATCTTGTAAATGTTATCCATTTCGATGGATAGCGTCTACCGATTTTTAATAGACGTTATGCTATTATAAAGCTAACGTCCTTTTTTATATTAAAATTAGTATGATAACTAATAGTAATAAAAATATTATATGATATAAGTACTTTTTTTCCTTGCTCATATAACTTCACCTACTTTCATTTAACCCCCCTGAGAAACTTCAGTAGAATTAAATCTACTAATAAATGAAGTAGACGTTACCACCTAATAGATAACGAAGCTTATTCTAAATAAATTCTTACAAATTGCAACAAAAAGTATTCGACAAAATCTGCGGAAGTTTTGTGTTGCTTTTATAAAAAAGATATCATATACTTATCTTGTAAATGTTATCCATCTTGGTGGATAGCGTCTACCATTATTGTATAGACGTTATGCTATATAAAGCTAACGTCCTTTTTTTATATTAAAATTAGTATAATAACTAATAGTAATAAAAATATTATATGATATAAGTACTTTTTTTCCTTGCTCATATAACTTCACCTACTTTCATTTAACCCCCCTGAGAAAATTCAGTAGAATTAAATCTACTAATAAATGAAGTAGACGTTACCACCTAATAGATAACGAGCTTTATTCTAAATAGTTTCTTACAAATTGCAACAAAAAACGTTCGACAAATTTTTTAAATAAAAAATCATCCAAAACCCTTGCTTTTGAGTTTTTCCCATTCATGTTATAATAAAACAAGGTGAAGTATTATGGCCACAATTCTTATAACCAATAATTTTAACAAAAAAAGAAAAATAAAAGAAATAAGAGAAACTACGCCTTTTAAACAAATAAAATTTTATTCAATAAATGAATTACTTAACATATATCCCTATCAATATACGAATAAAACTTTAGAATTTATCTGTGAAGAAGAAAACGTGATTTTAGATGTTGCCAAAATATACTTATCTACACTCACTTTATATCCAGTTGAAAATCTTCCAACAGAAAAAGGAATTTTTCTTTCCAACTTAAAGAAAAAATTATTAGAGAAAAATCTTTTAACATATAATATCTTATTAAAGGAAAAACTAGAAAAAAGTCAAATACAAATCGAAAACCTTTATCCCTCTACAACCTTGAAAAAAATATTTAACGAATTTCCAAATATAGAATTTATAGAAGAAGAGAAAAAAAACTTTATTCCTCAAATTTATGAATGTCAAAATATAGACGAAGAAATAACAATCATTGGCGAGATGATATGCGAACTTATAAATCAAGGCGTAAACATTAACCAAATATATTTAAAAAACATTACCGATGAATACATACCATCATTAAAAAGAATTTTTAAACTCCTCAAAATACCTTTAGCCTTAAAAGAAAGAACAACGCTTCTAGAAATACCGCTTGTTACCAAATTTCTTCATTTATACGAACAAGAAGAAACTTTAGGAATAGATTATTTAAACGAACAAAAAAAATTTCCTGAAAATCAAGAAATTATCAAAATGATAATTGAAACTCTAAATAAATATACAGATTTAAAATCAAAAAAAATGTTTATAAAAAAAGAGTTATCCACAAAAACCAAAAAAGAAATTTTAAAAGAAAATGCTATCCATGAACTTAATCTAAAAGAAGAAGTGAATGAAGAGGATTACATTTTTATTTTAGGATTTAATAACAACATTCCAAAAACATTTAAAGATGAAGAATATTTAACAGATAAAGAAAAAAAATACTTAGGATTTTCAACAGCCGAAGAAAAAAACCTAGAAGAAAAAGAAACTCTATTAAAAATAATGTATGGAAACAAAAATACTTTCATAACCTATAAAAAAGAACAAAACGGAAAACCATGTTACCCATCCCCTCTTTTAGAAAATGGAAAAATAATCACAAATAAACAACCGACATATACATACTCTAATGAATACAATAAATTAGAGCTAGCAAGTCTTTTAGATGACTATAACAAATACAGTACCATTACCCCTACTCTTTTAAAACTAAACAATTCTTATTCCCTACCCTATCAAACATACGATGAACAATTTAGGAAAATCCCACCTCAAAAAATCTTTGATTTTATAAAAAACAAATTAACATTGTCTTATACAAGTCTAGACACTTTTAATAAATGTTCATTTGCCTTCTTTTTAAACAACATCATAAAAATATCTCCTAAAGAAGAAAATTTCAATTTAAAATTGGGAAATTTATATCATAAAGTTTTAGAACAGATACATGAAGAAGAATTTGATTTTGATTATATTTATGAGCATGAAATCAAAGAAAATGAATGGACTTGCAAAGAACTTTTTTTCCTAAAAAAACTAAAAGAAGAATTACGATTTGTTATAAATACCATAAAAGAACAAGAAACTTTCTCATCGTTAACCGAAATAAAGACCGAAGTACCTATTGAAATAAAAATTCCAAGCAATTTAGATATTACTTTTAAAGGAAAAATCGATAAATTAAGCTATAAAAAAGTGAATAACCAAACAGTTATCAACATAACAGATTATAAAACAGGAAGTACAGCTATTCTACCATCTTATTATCCTATAGGATTAAACCTACAACTACCTATTTATCTTTATCTCGCAACCAAAATACCAAATTTAGAAAACATTGTCATCGGTGGTTTCTATCTTCAAAAAATCATTCTTCCTAAAATAAAACAGAATCCCGAAAAAAACTATGAAGCCGAAAAAAAAGAATGCCTAAAGCTTCAAGGCTATAGTAACCCGAACAAAGAAATATTAGGTTTAGTGGATAACAGTTTCTCATCATCAAAAATCATCGCCGGATTAAAAGAAAAAAAAGATGGCAACTTCTATCAAACAAGTAAAATTCTCGATGAAGAAACACTTAGCACAATGAAAGAATTAATTGAAAAAAACATCAACAATTGTCTAAAAAATATTGAAGAGGGAAATTTTCTGATAAACCCGAAAATCGTTGACAATAAAGAAAATGCAAGTTGCCCTTTTTGTCCTTATCAAGACATCTGTTTTCATAGTCCTAAATACAATGTCTATATAAATACAGTAAAAGACTTTTTAAAAAAGGAGGTGCCAAATGGCTTGGACGAGTGAACAAATAAAAGCAATTGAAAAAAGTGGCCAAAACATCATCGTCTCGGCAGGTGCTGGTTCTGGAAAGACCGCCGTTTTAACTACCCGAGTTCTAGAAAAATTAAAAAGGAATATTCATATAAATGAACTACTCATTTTAACATTTACAAATGCCGCAGCAGCGGAAATGAAAGAACGTATCAAACAAAACATTGAAAAAGAAAATCTCTTAGAAGAACTAAAACTTCTAGACGTTGCTTATATTACAACCTTTGACTCTTTTGCCCTCTCTTTAGTAAAAAAATATCATTATCTATTAAACATTCCAAAAGATATTAAAATAACCGACTCTTCACTTTTAAATATGAAAAAAAGAGAAATTTTAAACAATATCTTTAACGAATATTACGAAAAAGATAATAATTCCCTGTTTAAAGAATTAATCTATACGACATGTATCAAAGATGATGAAGAATTACAAAATACCATTATAAATCTAACAAACAAATTAGAAATTAGAATAGATTTAGAAGAATACCTAAATTCTTATATAAAAAACTTTTATAGTGAAGAAAAAATAACAGAATTAATAAATACTTTTCATGAAATCGTTAAAGAAAAAGCTTATGGAATTTTAGACGAAGTGGAAAATGTTCAAAACTATTTTGAACAAGATTATTTACAAAAAATAAAAAATACCTTACTTCCTTTACTAGAAGAACAACCCCTAGATAATTTATTAGCCAAAATTAAAGGACTAAAATTACCCATTCTGCCTAGAGGAAGTGACGAAGAAACAAAAGAAGCCAAAGAAAAAATAAACGCTCTTGTCAAAGAAATAAAAACATATACAATATTTGAGAATGAAGAAACCATAAAAAAAGACTACATCCAAAGCAAAGATTTACTAGAAATCTTAATCGAAATTTTACAAAAATATTTTTATCAATTAGAAAAATACAAAAAAGAAAACTTTTTATTTGATTTTCAAGATATTGCTAAAATGTCTCTTAACCTTGTTAAAGAACAAGATGAAATCAGAAACACTTTAAAACAAGAATTTAAAGAAATCATGGTCGACGAATATCAAGATACTTCAGATATTCAAGAAGCCTTTATTTCCTTAATTAGTAACAACAATGTCTATATGGTTGGAGATATTAAACAAAGTATTTATCGTTTTAGAAATGCAAATCCCTATATCTTTAAAGAAAAATATGATGCTTATAGCCAAAATCTAGGTGGAATTAAAATTGATTTAGTAAAAAACTTTCGTTCACGAAAAGAAGTACTTGAAAACATTAATCTTATTTTTAATCCCATTATGGATCAAGAAATCGGTTCAGCAGATTATCTTACAACACACCAAATGGTTTTTGGAAATATGAGCTATGAAGAACAAGGAAAAACAACTACATCTCATCAAATGGAAATCCAAACTTACGACCCAAAAGATACTACTTTCTCAAAAGAAGAAATAGAGATTTTTACCATTGGCAAAGACATTCTAAAAAAGATTCAAAATGAAGAACCAATTTTTAACATGAAAACTGGAAGTCTTAAAAAAGCCGAATTTAAAGATTTTTGTATCATTATGGATCGAAATGCTACTTTTGATTTAACCAAAAAAATCTTTGAATACCTACATATTCCCCTCACTTTATACAAAGATGAGGAACTAAATATCAGTACAGATATCTTATTAATAAAAAACATTCTAACCCTTTTAATTGAAATAAAAGAACATAATTTTACTGAAAAATTTAAGCATGCTTTCTTAAGTCTAGCAAGAAGCTATCTCTATCATTTAGAAGATGAAGAAATTTTTGAGTATTTTAAAGGATTTACATTTAAAAGCTCCCCTATTTATCAAGATTTAGAACCCTTAGCCAAAAAAATAGATATCTTATCAATTAAAGAAATAATAGAAGAAGTCTTAGAAATTACAAACTTTTATGAAAAGATTATTACCATTGGTAACATAAAAGAAACCATTACTAGAATAGACCAAATCACAAAACTTTCTGAAAACTATAATAAAATGGGACAAACGATTTATGAATTTCAAGATTTTTTAAATGAACTATTAAAAAAAGAGGAAAAAATAAAATACAACTTAGGAACCTCTTCCAACAATAGTGTCAAAATAATGAATATTCATAAATCAAAAGGACTAGAATTTCCTATATGCTACTTCTGTGGCCTTTACAAGTCATTTAGTAAAAAAGACTTAACGAGTCTCCTTATTTATGAAAAAGATAGTCCAATTTATATTCCTATCTTTAATGAGGGAATAAAAGAAACCATTATCAAAGTATTAATAAATGAAAAAATGAAAAAAGAAGATATTTCAGAAAAAATACGCCTTTTCTATGTTGCCTTAACAAGAGCGAAAGAAAAAATGATTTTTATCCTTCCAGAAAAAGAAGAGATAAAGGAAATAAAAAATGAAAATGGCGTCATTATTAATCGAATTCGCTACAACTACAAATCTTTAGCAGACATTCTTTACTCGATACCAATAGAACTAAAAAAATACAAAAAGAAAATAGACTTACAAGAGCTTGAATTAACAAAAGACTATTTAATCCGTAAAGATTTAGAAAACAATTTAGAAAATAATAAAGAAAAAATGAACATAACCCCAATAAACATTACAGAAAAAGAAATCATACCCCTTACTTTTTCAAAAAGTATACCAAACATTATTGACAAACAAACCAAAAAAAATATGGATTTAGGAACAAAATTTCATGAAACTTTAGAACTAATTGACTTAGCAAACTGCGATATATCAAAGATAGAAGATTCTTGGATAGCTAAAGTAATCGAAAATCTTTTAAAAAATCCTCTTTTAAAAGATAGTAAAAATGCTACGATATATCAAGAATATGAATTTATTTATAAAAAAGAAGGAAAAGAATATCATGGAATCATCGATTTAATGTTAATATACAATGACCATATAGACATCATTGATTACAAACTAAATGAAATAACAGATGAAGCTTATTTAAAACAACTACATGGTTATAAAGAGTATATTGAAAGTCTAAAAAACATTCCAGTAAATACTTATTTATTTAGCATTCTATCAAATACAATAAAAAAATTAGAATAAAAAAGAATAGACAAATTTATCCAAAATATCTATTCTTTTTTTATTAAAAATTTACTTATCACATTTTTCTTATTTCATAATTTAAAACATTACAATGACCATCAATTAAGAACTTTCCTTCAAATAAATCTTTTTTAAATAAATAAGATGTAAACTTCTGATTTTGATCAAACTGTAATATATTTTGTAATTCATCAAAATTTATCCATTCTAAATTACCCTCGTTAGAACTTGCAATTAAATTTCCTGTAAAATCTTCTGCAGTAAAAATAAAAATAATTCCCTTTTTATTTTTATTGTCTTTCCAATAAGATATACCTTGTAATCTAGGATTAATTAAATTTAATCCCGTTTCTTCATAAAATTCCCTAGTAATGCAGTCAAGCGGTGTTTCACCTTCTTCAAATTTCCCACCCGGTGGAGCATACACAAATCCCCATTTTTTCGAAAACTTAATCATCAAAACTTTATCATCTTTTTTTAAATAACATACGGTCGAATTATAATGAGCAACTCTATGCTTTTTTATTGAAAAAACAACACACTCATTTTCTTTGGATTCCTCTTCCGTATAATAACCACCATCAAAAGTATCTTGAACTACTGCTTCTACGTTCTTATAAGAATTTTTAAAATCTTCATCAAAATACTTTGAATAACACTGATACCAGTCTTTAAAAACCTCTACATCTAAAACATCAACCAAAAACTCTTCATCTAAATTAGGAAGTTTTAAAAATCGAATTGTATCTCCTACTCTAACTAGCTTTCTTTTTTCATCATTAAGTCTATATTCCCGCTTCTTCTTACCAAGTTTTAAATCTTCAAAACTAGAAGCATTTAACTTCATCACATGTTCCATAAATATTTACGCTTTCTTAATTTATTAAAAATTAAAATTTATAAATACATTTATTATAGAATCTAATAACTACTTTTAAATCACTTTTATTTAAACTCTTCAATTTTATCTACTTTTACTAAAATAGCACCCTTTGGCTGTGTAGCACCAAAAGGAGTAACTTCACCATTTGAGAAAAATGTTTTATTACAAAAATCATAATACTTTCCATCGGTATAAAACTGCCCTTTACCAAAAATTCTCAGCCCAATCCATTCTGAATTAAAAGCTGTTATAACTATATTTGAATTGTGCTCAATATTTTTTTGAGTATTACTCATCTCATTAACTGATATTATTATTTCGTTTTCTTTAATTACTCTAACATCAGAAGCAACTGATAAATTAGGATTATTACTACTATTTACTGTTGCAATATGAATAGGATTACCATCAATTAAATCCTTATAATGAAATAAATTCATTTTTATATTCTCCTTATCTTTTTATTATTCCACCATGGCATTTTAAAACATAGACCTTTTTATCATCTATATAAATTGATTCTTCTCCTTCAAAATTATCAAGACTACCCGATACATCAAAAATATATTTGTATTTACCATTTACATACTCTTTTGGGCCTCTGACTGGAATAGTATCGTCACTTCCAACTTGCATTAATGCCGGTCTTAAAGCTTTGTCCATAGCTTCCTCACATAATGACTTATCTAAAGTAATGCCATAGTAATTCATTCCCCATATAGGCGTATCATCTTGTTCATAAACCACTTCTTCTCCCATAAAATCAGTTCCACCAAAATAAGTATCATGATATAACATTCTTCCATTGCTATATTCATAATCATATGAACCTTTCCTAGATGAAAGCTGTTTTTTCACATTTTCATTAGCATAAGTTTGTTTTTTAGCTTCAATTAAGAATTCTGATAAAACTGTCAAAAAAACATCTCCTTTACAACAATATTATAACAATTTTTCTTTATTTTAGATAGATATTTACTGACATATAAATTGCTTATATATTTTCCTTAACCCACTATTAAAAAACTCAAGAAAACGATATCAAATAAAACCTTTTAAATAAGACATTCATTTTCTTAAATTTGCTAAAGTTTATTAAAATAATTTTATTCTGGACATTTAGTATCTAAAGATTATTCTTTGACAGTATTATACTCCCTACATTTTTCTTCTAATAACATAAAATTACAACATCTAGATTTGACATTTTTAGGCAATTTGTCATTTTTATACAAATTATATAAAAGTTCTGATTTTGTATAGATTTCTTTCCTATTTTTTGTTAAAAACCTTAATTGATTCTTCATCAAATTAATTCTTGCTTTCTCATTTTTATCATTTGTTTCCTTATTTAAATCAAATTCAACATAATTGCTTTCATTTACAGGTATCATATTATTAAAATTTACAATTCCATAATTACCATCATTTATTTTAAAAACATCCAATGTATTTCGTAATGTTTTATGTTTTGGTTTAGGACTTGATAAAGGTGCAAAATATTGACATTTATCTATCATAAATAAAACACCAACAAACGGTCTTAACTCTTTTGAACCTGCATTATAAGATACTCTACTATCGAAATTTCTTAAATAATCACAATAATTGACATCAACTTTAACAATTTTTAATTTTCTATACATAGCATTACCTCACAAACCCAATATATACTATTTTTTATAAAAATAAAAGGCTAGAGTTTGCTCTCTAACCTTCTTTTTTAGTTACCATTTATAGAGCTGGTTTCACTCACTTTTTTAATTACCATTTATAGAGCTGGTTTCACTCACTTCTTTTATTGCCATTTAAAAGGCTGGCTTCACCTGCTTTTTTATTTTAATATTATATGCAATTTTTGCACAACATAATTTCTTATGTGCTATTAATATATCACAGAATTGGAATCGTGTCTATATTTTGATAAAGTTTCTATAGCAAGTGCATAAAAATTGTTAATTAAAATAAATAATGCAAATATTTCCAAAATATTAAATTAAACTTTCCTTTTATTTTTAATTATTTGGTCTATCAACTATATTTAAATATCCATTATATTTAATTTTTATTAACTTATCATTAACTTCAAATATAGCTTTAACTTTATTATTTTTAACATTTGTTAAATTTAATGTTATATTACCTTCTATTTCTATATCTAAAAATCTTTCCGTGTCAAACACATCAAAAAATAGAAAAGCATTATCATTTGAAAAAGGTATCCCCTCATATTTTTTATTAACAAAAGCATTTATATCATCATTTTTTTCAAACCCCGCATTTAAATACATATATCCCTTTTTCATTGCTTAATTATTAATAAATTCTAATTTAACACAAATATTGTAACCATTATCGCCATTATTAATAAATTTGCCAACAAAAATTTCTTGCCTAAAAACTTTCAAATTTTTATCATCAATATAAAACATAATAAACCTTTTTATACTATTAAATATTACAATAGTCTTTCTGTCAAAAATTTTAAGAAACAGGAATACATTTCATAAAAATTCTTGTATCGGTTTCTTCTTTTCTTTTAAACCCGAGTTTTTCATATAAAGAAATTACTTTAATATTTTCCTTATAAACCCATAAATATACAATTTTATATTGATTTAAAACATCCTTAATCAATGAAGTTCCAATTCCTTGATTACGATATTCTTCTAAAAGATAAATTTCAGATAACAACGCTCCATCTTCATAAGGTCTTACAAAAAGGCAACCAATATCTTTTTTACGAACTTGAATAATACGATATTTTTCATATTCCTTTTCTATTTCAGCATGAACATACTTTACTATTCGTTGTTTCTCATTTAAAGATATAAAATTGATATCTGTAAGAATAGTTTCTAATTTCCACTTTTCTAAAGTGGTTTTATCACTTTCTAAAGGTTTCCGTAAACAATACATCATTTCCACCATACTTTAAACTAAATTTAAAATTAAATAACTAATACTCTACCATCCAAATTACAAATATAAACCCATGGTAATAAATTCTTAATTTCATCTAAGATTTTTTTATCTTTTTCATACTTTCTTCCCACTAAAACGCCACTGATAAAATTAGAAGGTATTCCAAATAATATAGCGCTTTCTCTATCCGTAAAAAAATCATTCTTTTGTTTTCGGTCACGAATAAATTTAGAATAGTACCATTTATTGACAAAAACTTTTACATCCTCATCAGAAAAAGAAACATCAAGAAGATCTTTTTCTAATAATTCACTTAAGTTTTCACTATCAAAAATTACAGCAACCTGTACCTCATCCTGAATTAAACTTGGCATAAATCTTGCTTCTTTTGTTTCTTCCATATTCCATCTAAAAGTATTATTTTTCTTTATATTCGAAAAAGCAGAATTCATTTTAGAATAAGGAATTACTTCTGTTTTAAAAACCTGTCTAGAAGAATCTTCATATCCAATTGTGCCACCACTATAAAAATCAACATAATCTCTTAAAAAGTAGTCATTTTTTAAATTCCAAACACCCACGGCAAAAGGATATTTAGAGTTTCTACCACCTGCAAACGCTCCAGCAATTAAGCCATTAAATGCAATTTCTCTTAAACCATCTATATTTTTATAAGTTCCATGTAACAAAGTGGATTTTGTCAAAAAAACATCATCCCCTAATTTATAATGGTGTTTAGGAACAAATGTAATATTTAAAGAATAATAAAGTTCAATTTGATCTAGTAAAATCTTTTTTTGTTTTCTCTTTTTTATTTTCTTTTTGGCTATTTTTAAATAATCATTTTTATCCATATCCAAAATCTCTATTTACTTGGATCCACTAAAATCTTAATTGCATCATCAACACCACTAGTAAGTCTTTCATAAGCATGCTGCACTTCTTCTAAAGAAACAATGTCTGATACAAATTTCATAACTTCAATTTGCTTATTCGAAATTAAATCAATACAAGTTTGGAATTCTTCTTTTGTATAAGCAATTGCCCCTTTAATTGTTAACTCACTCATAACACCTACAACTGTTGGAATTGTAATCGCTCCAAGTGCTACCCCAACCAAAACAATAGTTCCACCTGGCTTACAAGTCATAAGTGCACTAGAAACAGCCTTGTCATTACCACAACATTCAATAACAACATCAAACCCATTTCCTAAAGTGTCTTCCATAACTTCTTTCATCATATTTTCGCTAGTCGCGTCATAATACTTATCCGCTACACCAAATGAAACAGCCTTTTTAGCTCTTTCTAAATTCGTCTCACTTACAACAACTAAACTTGCTCCTTCTTTCTTAGCAAACATAGCTGAAACAAGACCAATAATTCCACCACCAATAACCAAAACTTTTTGCCCAACTTTTATGTCAGCCAAATGAATTGCATGAAGACCTACTGCCGTTGGTTCAACCATAGCCATTTCTTCATCAGTTACATTATCTGGAACTTTTAAGACCATATCAGGACGAATCGCCATTTTAGGTGCCAAAGCTCCCGGATTTGTCAAAGAAAGTCCTGTAGCATACGTCCAAGTTTCCCGACAATATTGAGGATTTCCTGTTAAACAAGCTTGACAATGCCCACATGGAGAAATAGGTAAAGCAGTTACTCGATCTCCAACATTCAAATCCTCTCTACTTCCGGGATTCGTTACCACTCCACAAAACTCATGTCCCATAACAAGACCTTTAGGCTCTCCCATATCCCAGTAGTGAATATCAGAACCGCATATTCCAGCTTTTTTTACATCAATAATAACACTGCCATCTCGACTTACTGGTTCTTCAATATTCCCAATTTCAAATTCTCTTTTTCCTTTTAATTGAACACATTTCATTACATATCACATCCTTACTTTAATAGTATCAAAAATTAAATATATTGAAGAAAAAAAGAAGAAGGCTTGACTTCAAATTGACAAAAAAAGAGAAATTATTTTCTTTTCTCTCTTTTCCAAACCGAATCTCCCATATATAAAAATGTCGGCAAAACAAAGATAGTTATTAACATAGATATCAAAGTTCCAAATCCCAAGAAAAAGCCAATAGAAGAAACAACACCTGAACTTGAAATAAAACCAATTAAAAATCCTGCTATAGTTAATATAAAGCCACTTGTAACAATTGTTGGTAAACAATCATTAATTGCCATTATAAGTGCTTCCCTTCGTTCATTTTTCTTACGTAATTGCAAATAACGATTCGTAAGAACAATTGCATAATCAATAGTTGCGCCCATTTGAATAGCACAAACAATAATATAACTAATAAAGAAAATTTCGTTTCCTAATAAAGTTTGCACGCCAAAATTCATTAAAATACTTCCCTCTATCACAAAAATCAAAAGAAGCGTAATCGGTATTGATTTAAATGTTCCAAAAATAATAAGAGCAATAAATAAAACCGTGACAAGAGTGATAACCAAATTATCCTGAGAGAATGAATTATGTAAATCTTTGGCACTTACACTTTCACCAACTAACAAAACATTATTATAATAAGAATAGGTCGTATCTCGTACACTTTCTAATAACTGATAAGCATCTTCCCCTTCACTTGGCACTTTCAATTCTAAAATCATTCGAGAATAATTGGGACTTTCAAGTAAGGAAATACTCTCCTGAAGCTTTGTATAATAACTAGAAATTGTTGCTTTCAAAGACTCATCAAGTAAAAGTTTATCACTATGACTATTCAAAAAATAAATTAGATCAATTAAAGAAAGATTTATTGTTTCTATATCCTGAGCTAAGCCCATCTCTTGTAAATAATAACCATATAACTGTAGAGAATCCTTCATCGGAATTTGAAATATTTGACTAAAGTCTTTATAAGAAAGATTTGTTCCTAAATAAAGACCGTTTTTAAACGCATAACCTCCTAAAGAAGTAACAGAAGCAATTTTTTCATTTTGCAGTAACTCTTGTGTTAACAAAAGTTCTTTATTATAATCCTTATTTTCTTGTTCAAATACGACAACTAAACGATTTGTCGAACCAAAAGTCTCCTCAATTTTCTCTAAAGCAATTTGATTTTCTCTTTCATGAAAAGCCTTTACTGAATAAATATTATACACATAATCATATTTAGGAAGTAAGATACAACTTCCAATTAGGAAAATCATAAAGATACCTAATAGAATTTTTTGCTTAGAAATAATAAAATTAGCTAACTTAGATACATTAGGTATTTTCACCTTATGCTCTGTTTTATCAATACATGTATGAAAAAGAACAAGTAAAAAAGGCAACAATAATAAAACTGTTAACATACTACATAAAATACCTTTAGACAAAATAACCCCAATATCTGCTCCAATTTTCAATTGCATAAACACAAGTGCAAGTAAGCCTGCAATCGTCGTTAAACTACTTGCAAATATTTCTGGTATCGATTTAGATATCGTTTTTTTAATAGCTAAATAAATATCTTTCGTATCATTTTTCTCTTTCATATAATGATTCATAAAAATAATAAAATAATCTAAAGACAAACCAAGTTGCAAAATAATAGCAATAGACTGCGTAATATAAGAAATTTCTCCAAATAAGAAATTAGTTCCCATATTAAGTAAAATTGAAACACCAAATACGAAAAAAGCTAAGACAATTTCAAAATAAGAAGTAGTAGTTAAAAATAGAACAATAACAATAATTAAAATAGCTAAGACTAAAATCAAATTCATACCTTCAACTACATCTTCGCCATTTTCTACATAAAGATAATATTCCTTATTTTGAAGTGCATCCTTAACTGAATCTACAGTTGTACTTCTTTCTTCATCAGAAACATCATCAAGTAAAAGGACAAACAATGCTTGATTATCTTTATAATAATTTTCTGTTTCATCAAAAGATATTTCTTCTACATGAGAAAGCTCTCCCAAATCTTCTTTAAGTTGTAAGGCATCCTCATAAGTTACATCCGTAACTAAAACTTGTAATTCATTTATCTTACCAAATTCATCTTCCATCAGTTGTAAACCCTTTTTTGTCTCCGTTTCATCGGAAAGATAAGATGTAATATCATAATTAACCTGAACATTATTTAAATTATAAACACTAAGGCTTATTAAAGCGAGAAACAATATCAAAAAAAGATATCGAAAATCAACAATGAAATCTCCCACTTTCATTAAAAATGTTCTTTCATTTTTTTTCTTCAAATTTCATCACCCACAGTTCATTATATGGATTATTGAAAAAAATTACAGAGAAAAAAACAAAAGAAAATATAAATATCCTACTTTTGTATAAAAAGGTAGTTTTTTTATTTATCCTACCAAAGTATATTAATGATATAATAAATAAGGTGATTTTATATGGACTTACGAATCAGAAAAACGAAAAAACTATTAATGGAAGCTTTAATTGAATTATTAGAAAAAAAGCCATTTTCCGAAATAAAACTAAATGAAATCTGTGAAAGAGCTATGGTTCACAAAACAACATTTTATAGTCATTTCAAAGATAAATATGATTTATTAAAATATTCTATCCAAACAATTCAAAAAGATATGTTAGAAAAACTTCCCATTACCCAAAATGTTTTAGACTATTATATTGAACTAGCAAAACTTTATATGACAAATATTAAAGAAAACGAAAACCTATATCGCCAACTTTTAAGCAACGATATCGATAACTTATGCACGAATATTTTAATAAATATGTTTATAAAAGACTTAGAAAAAAACATTAAAGAAGAACAAATTCCAATTTATTATGTCGCAACTTTTTATGTTCATGGAGTATTTGCGATTATTAATGACTGGTTTAAAAGAGGAATGAAAGAAACAGAAGAAAGTATTATTGAATATATAAAAAAACTAATTGAAAACACATATCACAATTAGTTTTTATAATTCTTTAACTCTTCTTGCATTTTAGCTAAAACATCTAATAAATAATCGACTTCTGCTCGTTGTGTTTGATTACTTTTATCCCCATTAACAAACGGACCATTTCCAGACTTAGATTTTTGACTATTAATATTAATATTAAAATTTTCAATTCTAGACTCAATAAGTTGTTGATGAGCAGCATGAGTTAAAATATATTGTCCAACTAGTTCTAACCAGTTACCAACACTATTTTGTTCATTAGCATTTAAATCTCCAACGACAGCCGCCCCAACAGCTATTGCCAACAAAGAAAAGGACTGTGGATCAATATTTGGGGGAAAATTCGAATCAAACATAAGCATTCCTCTTACATTATTTTTTTCTATTTCTTTCAAATATAGGTACTAATAACAAAAGAAAATATCCGAATGTTATAATACCTAAAAACACTCCATAAAAATACTTTTTATAAATAAAACAAAAAATTGTCAAACAAAGAAGTCCAAGAAAAAGAAAGCTTGTAAAAAACAAATAGAGAAAAAACAAGCCTTTTTTACGCTCCTTTACAGCTTTTTCATACATAAAAAATAAAAAATCAAAAAAATCCATAACTATCTTTCCTTATAATATATTCGAAAAAAAAGAAATTATTTTTCTATATGAAAAATTTCTTCGAATATTCCATCTTCCATATTTATTTTTGTTGGAATAATATACTTAGCTTGTACTTTATGAGAGATAACATTTGTAATAACTTTCATTGCTCTTGAGCCATCAAACCATAAGGGATTATCACTTCGATTCCGAATTGCATCTAAAGAGGTTTTTAAAGCATCATGATCATATTCATCACTTTTATCAATAGTAAGCATATATTTTTGTTTTTCACTTTGGTATAATGTGTTTTCTATAAGCGAATAACCAGCATTGTTATACCAATATAAATGATCGCCACCTGCTAAAATAAGGACATCACACGAAAGCTTTATTTCTCCAATTAGCGAAGAAACATATTCACTTACCTCATCAAAACTACAAGTAGCATAATCATCTTTTAAAGAAGGAAATGTATTTGTAACATCAACCACTCCAAAGTCAAAATATTTATAATCATAAACTTCTTTATTTTTAACAAAAATAAGTTCAATGGAGCCACCACCTCCAATAAAAATACACAAATCTTTAGGATAAGAAATGTCTCCATAACATCCATAAGCTGTATATAAAGCCTCATTATCTTGAGAAACAACTTGAATTTTTACCTGATACTTAGCAAAAAGTTCATTATTAATAGCCTGTAATTCCTGAGCAGAAATTTTTCGAAAAATACTACATCCATAAATATAAATTTCCTCTGTTTTTTCTAAAGTCAATTCAATTACTTGATATAATTTTTCTAAATCCTCAGAAACAATTTTTTGATGAATACCATAATTCTTTTTAAATTCAATAGTTGTTGTACTTTCAAAAATGCTTTTGCCCTTAAAATAAACATGAACCTTTGTGTTATTACTTCCTATTTCAATAATCGCAAATTTTTCTTTCATAACAATCCATCACATTCTAATAAACTGTTTTAGAAATCTCATTATACTCTTCATCACTCACTTCTTCTAACCATTCCGTACTACTTTTTTCATCGGGCCGTGAAAAAGCTAAATGTGAAAACCAATTACCTGGATAACTCCCATGCCAATGTTTTACCCCACTAGGAATTTCTATAATATCTCCTGGTTTCATAATAACTGGACTTTTTCCCTCTTCTTGATAAAAGGCAAGTATTTTTGCGGGCCTATCTAATTTTTATTCTTGTTAAATATTCTTCCTCTGTTTCTCCTACTATGTAAGCCCCATTATTTTGCTGAACCTTTAAAGAGCTTGGATTATCTTTATGTACAGATAAATAAATTTCATTTTCAGAAATTATCTCTTTACATTTATCAATCGCTAGTTTTAATCCTTTAGTCGCGTATCCTTTCCCTCTAAACTTAAAAAGAATGCTATAACCTATATGTCCCGGTCCTTTTGCTAAAAAATCATTTAAATAATGTCTTATTTTAAATAAACCAACAATCTCATCGTTTTCCCATAAAAAATAATAAGTATCTGGGACATATCCGCTTGGAAGTCCGATTCCTTTCGAATGATTTATCAACTCAGGAATTACTTGTTCTTTAAATTCTTCTTCTGTTTTATCGTAATACATGTTTTCAAAACCATTCTCATTTTTGGGCATTTGCTTTATCGCTTCATATTCTTTTTGCCAATCTTCTAAATTTGCCTCTTTTAAAAATAACATAATTCTCCTCCTAACTTATTATATTCTTTATACATTACAGGCTCACACCATTCATTATATGTGTTCTCTTCTAGTACTTCAATTGATAAACTCCTAAACCATCAACTGCAATAGGTATTTGCCCAACCGGATACTTCGTTTTATGAACATGCCAATTATTACGACAATTTGGTTCAAAAGTAACATTAGCAATTGCAACATAATCCTCACTTTCAGTCAAAGGATTCAAATAACTTTGTCCAATAAAATATTTTGCATAACCATCATTTGGTTTCCTAATCCGAAAAAACCACCGTTTCCTTTATTTTCCATAACTACTCTTCACCATCCGTTCCATAAACTTCTAAAATTAAAGGAAAAGTACTCCAAGCTTTTGGCCAACCAACATAAAAAGCTAGTTGTGTAACTACTTCAACTACTTCTTCCTTTTTTAATCCATGTTCTTTCCCCATAATAAGATGACTTTTTAATTGAGGATATAAACCCATTGCCATCAAAGCAGAAATAGTAATTAAACTTCTATCTCGTAAATTTAACTTATCCTCTCTAGACCATATTTCTCCAAATAAAACATCATCGTTTAATTCAGCAAATTTAGGTGCCAAATTGCCAAGTTGATTTCTTCCTGCAGTTTGTTTTTTCATCATATCACCATCCATACAAATTTTACCACATAAAACATACCTTAATCTACACTCCTTTAATGTAATTAAAATATTTTATACTACTTAACTAATAAAAACTTCCTTAAAAAAAATGCAAACATCATCGTTCACATTTTATTTTAACTGTGGATACCCTTTTTCTGAAACACTATCAAAATCCCAAATAGTTTCATCAAAATGAAGAATATCTTTATAGAAATTTTGATTATAAATATCTTCATTGCTTGCTTCTTTAATGGCATCCTCGACTAATCCTGATACACCTGTAGCTAATGCATATTCATAACAATTACTAAAAGTAAATGGAATAAACTCACTCGTATTTTGAAGTCCTACAAACTTTCCAGAAGTAATTTCTGTACCATCTTGCATGAATCCAGTCATATTACCAAGCGAAATTGAATCAGAAACACGACTATTATTTTGATACAAATAACCAACAAAACCACCATTTTGTAATCTTGAATCAGTACTCCTTGGTCGGCTAATATTCACATTAGAAATTACCCGAGAAACAGTTACATTTCTTTCAAAAGACCCTGCAATTCCTCCATTAGCAGTTGTATAAATTTCGATATCCCCATCAACATAGACATCTTGGATTACTCCACCGTACTTACGACCAACAAGACCTGAAATATAAAAACCTGTTCCCTTAACATTAATATTTGTAACACTTATACGTTCAAACGTAGAACCAGAATTATCAAGCGCGACAACAGGCGCAACACGATGTCTACCCTCTAAAGTAATATTAATAAAACGCATATCACTAAATGTTGCATTAGAAGAATTTCTGGCAAAAGCAGCCACCTCATCGCCAGTTTTTACATTACGAAAATCTTGAATCGTTAAATTACGAACACTTCCTCTAAAATGTTCAAACAAAGCATAATTATTTAAATTTTTAATTGTGTAGCCATTTCCATCAATTATCCCAGTAAAAATACCAGTTATCACGCTTTGTCCACTTTCTTTACTAAAAGAAGAAAAATCAAGATCCGTATTCAAAACATATTTACTTGCTCGACTAATATTGGAGTCATCAATTGCCAAGAAGTCTTCTAAAGAATTGATATAATGAACTCGCATAGTAAAATCATTGGTGCCCAAACTAAACATTGAACCAGATTTATTCTTTATCGCCGGTATATTTAAGTTTGAATCGGTAACATTATAATTAAATACAACGACATTATTACTATTTAAAGCAAGCGTTGCCTCGATATTTTCAGAATATTCAGGAGATAGAATAGTAATATTTTTTATATGAGCATAAGTAACAGAATTAAACAAAGTATACTTCATCCCTAAAAGCTTATGACCATTACCATCAATAGTTCCAAAAAAACGGTTTTCAATATAATAAGTCTTTCCTTCAACTGGAGAAATATTACTAAAATCTAAATCTGCATCAATCCGATAATTTCCAATAGAATTATTGTTAATCGCTTCAATAAGTTGTTCAGCCGTCGTAATAGATGTTGGTTCTGGATTACTATAAATTCCACCAGTTCTAAAATCATTAGTTGCTCTTTTCATAATCCCATAATATAACTTCGTCACGGCAACAGAAGAATTTAAATTATTATTACTTGCATCCTTTTTAAAAGCACTTTCATAAAGATTAATAATCTCATCTGTATCAAAATAGGTAATTTTATTTAAATTATTTTCAACATTTGCATAACGGTTTAATTTATAAGTTCTCCAAGTCATCGTGCTATCCCCAGTAATTTTTTGAATAGCATCTAAATCGTCCGTACTTCTTCTCGACATATAAGTAATAAATCCTTTATCATATCCAGCAAAACCTAACATCTCATACCCGGTATTTTTAAAAGTATTAGTATCTGAAGTTCCTTTAGGATTATTTGGAATATGGAAATAGAAATTATAGAAAGAGTCAAACCCATAACTTCCGTTTTGAGCAGATGGAGAAGAACCAGTACCCCGAATGGCGATTTGGTTATCCCATAAATCAGCAACCGTTTGTAAATCCATATTTTCAAAATCTTCAGCAGTTAATCTGACATAACTTGTAGCATTACTCGTACTTGTCGTACTATATTGAAGTTGAATTGCTACTTTAGCTTGTTCTTCATAAGATAAACGTAAGAAGGCCTGAGCAGCTAAATATTCTAGTACATATTTTGTTTCAAACATCTCTCGATAGTAGCTATCTATCTTTTCCTCAGTATTAATTCGTTCATAAGTTAAATTAGTAGTATAATCACTTTCTATTGCAAAATTATTAGTCACATTGAAAAATTGTGCATTACTTCCAAATTCTTGAGCAATAACTCCATCAGCATGAGCTTCAGCTCCGGTATACCATCTTCTACCATTACCACCGTAGAAATAAGAGCCATCCTGATTATGAGCAGTTTCATGCGTGAATACATGAATTGAACGATTAATATCACCTAAAGCACTATCAACAACCCACCAAACATCATATCCAGTAGCATAAGCTCCCGCACCATTCGCAGCTGCCCATGCACCACCTATTGCTTCATAAACCCATTTCATGACAGGATCTCTTGTTGTTCCAGCCGACTGTGTTCCTTCATCAGCCTTATCACTAGCTGGAAAATAGAACCGAGTATCGTATTGAATATTTACTCGATTAGTATTTAAAAGATTTACAGCATTTGGAATAAATCCAGCTGATATACCATAAAAATCTCCTAAAGCATTCGCATAACGAACAATAATATCATACATTCTTGTTCTTTCGTTCCCGTCTTTATTAAGATAAGTAGAATAACGATTCAAACTACCAATAATAAATTGTGATGGGCAAGTAATAATGTACATATCCTCTTGAGGTGCCGAAAGAATTGGCAAAACAACATGCATATGATTTCTTGCCATAATTGGCCAAATTCGATAAATAACTTCATCACTATAAGTTCCAGTCGCAGATTGCTCATATAAAATTCCTTCAAAATGATCCACTATCCAATCACTTGGATCATCATAGCCATTCAATGTTTTAAAAACATAAGGCAAGAAATCCTGGAAATTCATATTTACTTTTCCTTTAAGAATAGCATTATAAAAATTCACTGTATTATTTGTCGCACGGTTGCTTTCACTTGTATTTAAAACACTCGTAATAAGATAATTCGTATTTAATGAACTAGAAATTTTCGTTCCATTAAAGAATAGAAAATCACTTAACTTAATTCCATCTAAATCCAAATGATACCATTTTTCATAATAATTATAAGCATACAAGAATTGTTTGATAAAATCCTCTGTAAAGGCATTACTTATCATTTCTGCTACATAAGAATTAGAACTATACAACGGGATATCCATATCATTTAATAGATAATTTATAAATATTTCGCGTAAATTATCTTTAACGCTTTCATTATAGAAATCCACATACAAGCGACTCCTCTTCACTAGTAAGAGTGGCAATATCTGTAGCATAGTCTAAATTTGAAGCTACAGCAAAAATCTGAGTCAATAAACTTTCATCAATAGTTTTTAGATAATTATCATACTCATACTCTAAATTTGTTCCTTCTATCTTATAAGTAGCAATTAAATTTTCTACATTAAGAAAATGTTCAACTTCATAAGTTTCACTTTCTTTATTTTCATAAACAACCCGAATTTTAGTAATCGAACTTACAGTTTCTTTTGTTAATCCTAAAACATTTTCATTATTTTCATTCAATGGAACAATAAAGGAAATCTTTTCTTTGGCCATTAAAGAATCATCACTGTATGCATTAGCCATTTCTAACCAAGTTCTTGTATCCGAGAAAGGCTTTAGTTTTGACAAATTATAATATAAAATTTCATTTTCAGCTTTATAGACACTACTTTTTCTCACCTCAGCATAATTTGGAATATTATTTGGATTTGTTTCTATTTCATAAGAAGCAATATCATGAGGAAGCGGACTATTTTTTAACATAGGTAAAATCTCATAACCAACTAAATCAAAATACCAAATATTCTCGTCAAATCCTAAAACACCTTGATAGAAAGATTTATCATACATCGTATCGATTTCTTTAATATTTGTTACCATACTATCAATATGAGAAATAGCTGTAGAATTAGCATATTCATAAACATTTACCATATTAGCAATTTTTCCATAACCAGAAAGACGATAACCACCATTTCCAAAACTTACTGAATTAGTAATTACAGGATTTTGGCCATTTGGCCCTCCAATTAATCCACCTAAACTAGTTAAGCCAGACAAATTAACTTTCGTATAAACACGATCAATTTTCGTTCCACTTGCCCAACCTGTAATACCACCAACACGAGCTCCCATACCATAGGTGATAGTTCCTGTAATGCTACCTGTGACATAGCAGTCTTCCACAACACTTCCACTACTCATTTGTCCGGCAATACCACCAGCCGTATTACTTACTCTTATCGATATATCAACAACAGAACTTTGCTTAATTGTTGAATTTTTAATCTCCCCAACAATTCCACCTATCATAGACTGATCATTACTGATACTTGAATTCAAAACATGTGTATTTATAACTATAGAGTTATTTTCAATAGTATTTGCAAGTATTCCTTTAGAATTATTCGTAATATTTGCATTTTCAATAACCAAATTCTGAATGGTAGCCCTATTTAAAGTCGCGAATAATACAGTTGGCAATGATTTTATGCCCCTGACCATCTAAGGTACCACTAAAAGTCACATTAACCGCCGCGTTATTCGAAGGTACTTCTGATGCATCTAAATCCTCATCTAAAACAAATGTCCCTGTTGGATTTTCCGCCATCGCTTCAAATAACTCTATAGCACTCGTATATAAAGGATGAACACCTTCACTATTTTGATAAGCAATTGGAAAAGAATAAGACTGTAGTCGATCAAAACCATCATTGCTTTCCGTATATTGAATAAAATCTGTTTGCCGAAGAACAACATAAAGTCGATTTGCATCACTATCAAGCACAAACTTTTCTACATCGGCATAATAAGTTGGCAAGTTTTTCATTTCAATTTTTACATAATAATTTTCCAAATCAGTAGGAATTTGATTGGTAATATCAAGAGTTGTCACTTCATTATTTTTATAAAATAACTTATTTGATACAACGTCTTTCAATTCTACTGCATAAGAAGATAAAGTAATTTTTTCATTGAAAACTAAAACATTAGAAAGTATATTTTCACTATCTTTAGCTGGATCTAAATTATAAGAAGAATGAACAGACACATGATATTCAGTTATATCATTACCCAAGATATCAATTTCAAAACTATTTTCTCCAACTTGAATTGCTTGTTCTAGTAGCACATTCTCGCCTATCGCAATACGCGCTGTTCCATCTACAAAAGTATTTTCTGCATCCAAAACAGTAAAATGAACTTTTAATTTATTTTGTGTTGTTCTTTCATACCCAAAATTAGTAACTGATAAAGCATCTTTTAAGATATGAACTGATACACTTTTATCCTTGATTTCTTCTTCGTAAGTATTACTTAAAATAATTTTTTCAATATTTAAAGTTTCTATTCCTGAATCGTTATAACCTGGTACTTCTACTTGATAATAGTTTTCTTGTTCGCTTAAAGAATAAGTTTTTTCATTGATAACCACTTGAACTGGTTTAAATTGACTAATATTTGAGCTTTCAAAACGAACCAAAATAGCTTCATTTTTATTAAAATATTTTGTCTCTATTCCTTGATTAAAAGTTTGAATGTTTGAAACCGTTAACTCATAATTGTTTAACAATTGTAAATCATAACTTGCTAAAAGAACATTTTCATAAAGATTATCATCAGTTGTAAATGTATTAGTATCACGATCATAAGAAACTTGTAAATTTAATTGATATATCTCGGCATTTTCTACTGGAATAACAAGTTCATTATGCCCTTTTTGTACCCTAAACTCCCTAGCCGTTCCATCATTTTCTTTTATAACTATAGCTTTACTGGTTAGCAAACTATCGTCTTCATCTAAAATTTCAAAACTAAACTTTATAGCTCCATTATTTAAATCATCTTCTTGTTTAACATTCAATACACTTGGAACGGATTTTAAAACTTCAATTTTTACTGTTTTAGAAACTTCTATTTCACTTTCATCTGTAAAAATAATTTTAGATGTAACCAAATCTTGTACTCCACTTGATGTTGGAGCATTAGCAAGAATTTGATATTTTCCATTACCTAAAGACGTCACAATACAGTCTACATTATTAAGTCTTATAAAACGAATTTCTGCATTTTTATTTGTCTCAATTTCATAGACAACATTCATAACTTCTTCTTTTTCATAATAAATCTTATCTGTTGAAATCTTCTGAATTTCTACACGAGGTAATGCCTCAACTTCTTCATCAAGGAATACTTCACTTTGAATATCTTCATTTTGAATATAAGAAACAAGAACTTTTACTCGATATTTATCCGTCACTTTTGTATCTAATAATTGAGAGATTTCATTAGAGTTTAGTTCTTCCCCATTCAAAATCACTTTTGAAATTTCATTGTCATAACCATCTAACAATTGTATTTCAATAGAATGAATACTTTTATCCTCATCTTGCAATTGGAAATCCACTTGCATTTGATTCGTTTCTTTATTCTCTTCATATGAAAAATTAGATAAAATAGGTTTTCTTTTAATAATTGTTGTATTTATCGTGTTATTTTCCTCTAAAACAAACACTTTCCCATTAGCAAGAGTTACCTCTTCTACTCTAATTTCTGAGGTCCCTAACTCCGTAAAACCATCAATAGTCACATAATAACGATTATTCACTTTACGAATTTCATCATAAGTTTTTCCATTAATCTTAACACTTACTGGATCATGAATAGTAAGATTTGTGCTATCAAAACCAATAGCTATTGTTTTGTATTTTTCAAACTCAGTAACCTCAACGTTATCTTGATTATACGTTTTTATATTAGATAAAGAAAATTGATAATCAATATTTAATAATAATTCTTTTTCAAAAACAAACTGCCCCTCATGATCTCCATTTAATGACTCTAAAGTTTTTAAATCATAATCAATAATAATAGAAACATCATAAAGAACACCATCTTCGACTGGAACTTCAACTTTATTATGACCACTTTGAAGTTCAAATTGACGAATTATTTCATCCTCTTGATACACAAGTAAAGTCGCGTTGGTAACACTAGCATCTGGATCAAGAATATCAAAATCAATAATTTGCTTTGATAAATTAATATCAGAAGTGACTACATAATTTTTAAATTCTGGCAAATCTTTTAATATATCAATTTGAAATGTATGATTTAATTTAATAGACTTTCCATTATCCAAAACGGCTTCCGAAATCTTAAGTTCTTTTATTCCAGCAATACTCTCCGTATGAAAAGAAAAAGAATAAAGTTCATCACAAATTTTAGTAACTAGATAACTTTGTCCATTTATTTTAAGAAATTCTATATTCGCACCATAACTAACAGAAGCCCGAAATTCTAAAAGTATATCCTCATTCTTATGAAAATAAACCGTTTCAAATTCAGAATCAAAAATTTCTACATCATAATCTAGATTTTTTTCTAATTTTTGCACTAAAAGAGTTAAATCCGTTACCGTAATTTTTTTATCCGCATTCATATCAGCGTTTTCTAAATAGATCTTATCTAACTCTTCTAAATGAATCAAATAACGTTCTAAAATCTCTACATCCGTATAATTAATTTTACCATCACCATTTAATTCACCAAGCATTGCCAAGTTAATCATGGTCGCAAAAGAACTACCAACAAATTGGAATAAAGATAAACTAAGTGTCAAAAGAAATAGAAATTTTTTATATTTATGTTGTTTATCCTTATCATATCTTTTATAAAGATAATAAGCTAAAAAGAATAAATCAATAACCGCAAAAAATAAAATCCAAAACCAAATAGTATTTTTTCCAGATAGTTCCATATCCTCTTTATCTAAGGGACTTTCTTCATCATTTGTTTGCTCACCAGTCTCTGGTTCTTTAGAAGAATCAGATGGAGAGTCTACTTCATTACTTTCATTTCCATTTTCATCTTGATTTGATTCGCTAGGAAAAACAGGAACAGCAATTTGTTCTTTAATAACTGCAATAAACGTCTCATCACTTTCCAAATACAAATCTTCTTTTCCTTCAGAAACAACTACATTTTGAAAAGCAACAATAGTATTTGTTGGTGTTATATTTTCTTTAGCTTTTAAGCGAACAGAAAGAACATCGTTTGCTTCTTTCATTCCAGCACGATGGATAGCAACTATCTCATGTGTTTCAGAATTATATTTTAAATACTCCCAATGATTTAAATTTGTAAAATCGCTCGTCTTTACCTCTTCAAATATAGAAGCATCATAAAAAAGTGTTGCTTTATAAGCATTAATCCCTTTCTTAATATCTACAAAATCATCTAAACGTAAAGTCACAACTATTTCTTCATTTTCCTTTACCTCTTGGACATTACTAATAACTCCTACGTTCATATTAACTTCAGCATAAACAACTTGTGTAGTATTTAAACAAAATATAAATGATAAAAATAGAAATATTCTACATAACATCTTTTTCATAATTATAATTCCCCCTACTTCATATTATGAAATTACACATAAAGTACATTTTTTGCCTACTATTATATACATTTTCTTATATTTTTCAAGTTATAATTGGTTTTAATAGATACACATTTAACTTATAAAATCACAAAAAAAAGACACTTTAATAAATAAAAATGCCTTTGCTTTTATATACATTTTAAAAAAATATTTTCCAATAATAATTTAAATAACACAAAAAGCAAATTAGTCTTAAAACTGCTTTTTTATTTTTCTCTATTACTCCTTAAATTTCTATCATTCACAAATTCTTTTCGTGCCTGATAAGTTGGAGAAGTAGCAAGCTCATATGAAGTTAATCTTTGTTCCTCTATATATCCTAAATCACTTTTCAAGGATTTATCAATAACTAACATCAAAGAAGTATCAATTATTGTTTTAGGTGTTTCTAACCAACAATGTCCGCCTTCTTTTTCAGCATTTAAAGTTCCTTTTAAAACAGGTAAAATACCAGATACAATATCAACATTACGATAGGAATAACTTAATTGTCTAGATGCTCCGACGCAATTACCACCATTATATCCTAATAAAAACATATCTATAAACTCTTTCATTTCATTTGAAGGAGAAACAAAATTTTGATTTTTAATTTTGTCCCACTCATCATCATTAAAAAAACGAATTTTTCCATTTGCTAAATTTTCATCAATCTTTTTTTGAAAATCAGAGTCTTTATGATAAACTTTCCAAAAAAAGTCAAAAGCTTTACCATAATCTTCCATAATCAAAACTAACCTCCTTAACCCTAAATTTATAGAATATTCAAATTCTACTCATTAATCTCATAATAATATGATGCTTCTATCCCTTTAAAAAAACTCTCTAAACTAAAATCATCGGTTAAATTATTTTCAATTAAAGTTTTGATTTCTAAAGTGTTTACTGGGCTTCTTTCCATTACTTGTAAATAAAGCTTTTTATCAATATTTTCCCAACTAACAATTTTATTTAAATTCTTTTTTAAAATTAAATCTAACCAAATCCTCGTACTACAACCATTTCCCTCTAAAAAAGGGTGAGCAATATTCATTTCAACATATTTATCTATAATTTTATCTAAAGTATCTTCACTCATAGTTTCAATTTTTTCTAACATTTCTTCTAAGTATAAAGAATTTCCAAATCTAAAGTTTCCTTTAGAAATATTTTCTTTACGAATCTTACCAGAAAAATCATATAATCCATCAAATAAATATTTATAGATTTGTTGTAATCCTTTTGTTGTACCAGCTAAAATATTTTTGATATCAAAAATAATTTTTTTGCATTTTCTAAACTTTTTTTATCCATTTCATTCATAATTACTCACCTCATTTTACTAATAATTAAATCATACATTTATCTAAATGTTCAAAGTACTTATAAAATTAAATTTTTTCAATTTTTAAATCTTAAATAAAATGAAATATATTGAACATACAGTGTAGAAAACAAACTCATAATCCTATTTTTTTCGATTATACTTCATAGCTTCATTTGGAAAGTCATCTTCTACTTTCAACAAATTACCATTGACTTTTTGCATATGAAATTCATTAGCAAAAGACCTTATAATTCCAGTAATATTATTAGCTTCTTCTCTTGTAATATTATATTTTTTACATTCTTCATCTGTAATATCAACAGATTTTAAATGAAATTCGAAAAAAATATCCGCTAAATCTTTACCTTCTTCTATTTTTCTAACAACAAATGGATGATATCTTAATTCAGGAATAATTCTTGAATCTTCCATATTAATATCTTTCTCACTTTGATATTTCATAAAAGGAATAGCTGAATGAATCTTATCTATCATATGAACTATTTTTGCTTCGATATCACTTCTACTCTCATAATTATTCAATATATTAGAAAGATCTAATACATTTCCAAATTTATTTGATAAATACTCAATAGCAATTTTAGTTACTCTTTTTATTTCTTCATCGGGAACTCCCTCAAACTTAGTAATATCCCCTGTAATCGCCTCTGGCAAATCATGACATATTATGTAATCATTAACTTTGTCATAATCTATATTTAATTTTAATGGAAAATACTTTTTTAAAATTCTTATTATTAACAACAAATCTAATATATGATTTTTGACATCTTCAAGTCTTTCTCTATCAATATGCCAAAGCTGTGGACCGGTTCTGACGGTATCACCTAATATATCAAATATCATAAATAGTTTTACATCTTTATCAAAATTATAATCCATAATAGTCTCACTCAAATCTTTTTATATAAAAACTCCAAATAACTTGGAGTTCATTCACATATGGCACGGAAACTGAACGAGTTTCCAAATTTTTAACGCCAAAGACTTTCTTTACAAAATCTATAACTATTTTACCATTTTTAATTGATTTAAACAATAGTAATTATATTCTTCTGTGAACTTTCTTCATAATAACTATTAAAATTTCCAACATCTAATAACCATAAACCAAAAACTTTTGATTTTTCAATGCAACTCTTAGGGTTAACTTTAATAATTTTAAACAACCACGGATTAACAAAATAGTCTTCTTCATCTAAATAATCAACAACATCAAAGTCATACTTTTCTTGCAGTAATTCAATGTACTCTAAGGCATCTTTTTCATGTTTCATTTCTGCTATGCTTGCTTTATATACACCACTACCAACT
>CALVUM010000025.1 GCA_944363605.1 uncultured Bacilli bacterium | reverse complement strand
GTGTTTCATAACAAAAAATTCCTTTCTTATACGACATAGAAACCATAAGTGTATATTATAATTGAGCTTTTACATTTGTAAACTCTCTTTTCTTTTAAAAACGAGCGTTTACTATTTTAATTAACAAACATTATATTTTAATTATCAAATATTCATAAAAACTTGCAAAATTTTACTTTTTAGTGTATTATCACTTACGTATTAATTAAGGGGATGAGTTTATGGATAAAATCATAAATATTGCTGTTGTTGCTCATGTTGATGCTGGTAAAAGTACACTAGTAGATGCATTATTAAAGCAAAATGGCGCTTTTAAAGCTCATGAAGAAGTAGGAGAGCTAATTATGGATAGTGATTCCATTGAAAAAGAAAGAGGAATTACTATTTATTCAAAAAATTGTTCAATACATTATAAAGACTACAAAATAAATATCGTTGACACTCCAGGTCATGCTGATTTTTCAAGTGAAGTAGAAAGAGTAATTAAAACAGTAGATACTGTTGTCTTAATTGTTGACTCTTCAGAAGGTCCAATGCCTCAAACAAGATTTGTTTTGAAAAAAGCATTAGAACAAAACTTGAAGCCAATATTATTTATCAATAAGATTGATAAAAAAGATGCTAGACCAACAGAAGTCGTTGATATGACATTTAATCTTTTCATGGAGTTAAATGCAACCGATGAGCAATTAGATTTCCCGATTGTTTATGGAGTAGCCAAAGACGGAAAATGCTCATTAGACCCAGAACATTTAGAAGAAAATATTGAACCTCTTTTAGAAACGATTGTAAATCAAGTCTCTCCATTCAAAGGAGATGAAAAAGATCCTTTACAATTACAAATAAGTAATTTAGATTATGATAATTTCTTAGGAAGATTAGGAATTGGTCGAATTAATAAAGGTGTAGTTAAAAGCGGAGAAACAGTATCATTAGCTAGAAATGATGGAAAAATTGAAAATTTTAGAATATCAAAGCTCTATGTTACAGAAGGAATTGAAAAAATAGAAAAAAAGGAAGCATATTATGGAGATATTGTAACAATCGCTGGTTGTGCTGATATTTCGATTGGAGACACGATATGTAGTAAAGACCACATTGAGCCACTTTCTCCAATTGTTATAGAAAGACCTACATTATCAATGAACTTTTTGGTTAACAACGGCCCGTTTGTGGGTCAGAGTGGTAAATTTTTAACAACTCGTCATATTAAAGAGAGATTAGAAAGAGAGCTTCAAACAAATGTGGGCTTATTAGTAGAAGAACTTCCAAACTCTGACGGATATAAAGTGAGCGGTCGAGGAGAGTTACACTTATCTATATTACTTGAAAATATGCGAAGAGAAGGGTATGAACTTTGTGTATCAAAACCAGAAGTATTGTTTGAAGAAATAAATGGCCAAAAATGTGAACCATTTGAAAGAGTAATTATTAATTGTCCGGGAGAATATCAAGGAACAATAATTAATGATCTACAAGAAAGAAAAGCAACATTGGAGGTGGTTTCTACAACAGATGAAGGATACTCACACCTAGAATTCTCCGCACCTACACGTGGACTTATTGGCTATAGAAGTGCTTTCATTACAAATACTAAAGGCGAAGGAATTATGGTTCGTAGTTTTGAAAATTATAAACCATTTGTTGGAGAGATTACAAGAAGAAAAAATGGTGTTCTTGTGTCAATGGAAAATGGAAAAGCTTTAGGATACTCCTTATGGAATTTGCAAGATAGAGGAACCCTTATTATTGATCCGGCTACTGATGTGTATGTAGGGATGATTATTGGAATTCATAATCGTGATAATGATTTAGATGTAAATCCTTGTAAAAATAAAAACTTAACAAATACTAGAGCCTCTGGATCAGATGAAGCTATAAATTTAACCAAAGCCAAAAAATTTACATTAGAAGAAGCGTTAGAATTTATTGAAGATGATGAATATGTTGAAGTAACACCTGATGATATTCGTCTAAGAAAAGCAATATTAGATCCAAAAGAACGTTTTAGAAGTAACCGATAAAATCAATCAAAAAAACAAGATTGATTTTTTTAAAACAAAGAATTTCTTGAATAAACTTTCGCTCTTTAAAAATAGATATTTTTAAGGTATAATAAATATACTAAAACTAATTAGAGGTGAAAAATGAAAAAAATTAAAGACTTATGGAATAATAATCGAGTTTTAGTAGTACTATGTGCGATTATTATTATTTGCTTTTTAATAATGGGAGGAGTAGTAATTAAATACTTTATAGGGTTTAATTCTTCAGAATATGGTGATCGGCTAGAAGATATTGAAAATCTTCCATTGAAGGAAGAAGATCGTTTAGCTATTGAAAATAAAGCGAAAGAAAATGAAAATGTGACTGAAATATCTGTTCATACACAAGGGAAAATTATTTACATCAGGATGGTATTTACGAATACTTCATTAGATAGAGCTAAAGAAATTGCTACATCAATATTGGAAGTTATTAATGATGAATATAAAGCTCATTATGACATTCATTATACACTGGTGCAAGAACCAACAGATACAGTAGAAGGATATACGATAATGGGTGCAAAAAATATTCGAAACAATTCAACAATTATATGGAATAACAATACCCCAGTAACTAAAGAGGAATAAGTTTATGAAAAAGAAACCAATAATAATAACAGTCATCATTTTGGCATTTCTAGTGGGAATAGGATTTTATTTCTATTTTTCAGATGAAAATCGATTGACTGCCGAAGAACGCAGATGGCTTAACGATAACACAGCCAATGTCCAAAATATTTATGTGGTTAATGACATTAACATTTTTGGTAACTTAGGTGAAGGAATTTATTATCAATTTTTAGAAGATTTTACAAAAGATCAAGAAATAGATTTTAATCCGATAATTATTACAAATACTGACGAAAGTTTGGGACTAGCTTTAGAAGTTGGTAATGGATTGCCAACGGGTGCTCTAGATTTCTATACAGATCATTTTATTTTAGTAGGCAAATCAAATGAAAATATTACAGATAGTAAAAATATAAAAAATAAAAACATTGGTATTTTAACTAAAGATGCTGAATACATTCAAAAATATTTTTTGTCTTTAGAAGAAAATATTTTCACATCGTTTGAAACACTAGATGATTTAATTACTAATTTAAATAATAATACAGTAAGTAGTATCCTTATTCCTAGAATGGAAAATATAGACAAAATAATCGAGCAAAACTATTGGATTCAATATCATTTCAGTGATTTAACAAGAAACTATTACATAAAAGATGAAACAAATTCAATACTTTTTCAAATAATAAAAAAATACTATAATTCTTGGAAAGAGGAAAATTTAGAAGCAAAAATATATGAAGAAGAACGAAAAATATTTACCGCTAGTCTTAAAATATCAGATACAGCTTTAGATGAGTTACAAAAAGAACCTCTAAAATATGGATATGTAAATTATTTGCCTTATGAAATATATGGAGATGGTAAGTATGGAGGTATCGTTTCTCAATATTTAACAAGATTTGCGGAGTTTGCGAATATTGAAATTAATTATCAAAAATATAACAGTGAAAAAAAATATATAAGAGATATTAATAACAATAAACTAGACTTTTATACAAATTTTACCAGCCTAGGATTAAATGGCCAAGAGATTAATTTAAATTTACCAATAACATTTGATGTCTATGCTCATAAAGAAAATCCAATTGTTATTGAATCAATTGAATCTTTGAAAAACAAAACCATTTATATTGAAGAAGATTCTTATTTGCAAACGAAATTGTCAATATTAGATGGTTGCACTTTAAAAACATTTGAATTATCTAAAATAAATTCTGTTTTAAAAGATGAAGAAAATCTTATTTTATTAGATCATCAAGTAGGAAACTATTTGTTAAAAAGTTCTTTAAAAGATTATACATCAAGATTTAGATACAACTTAACAGCTACATATTCGTTAAAATCTTTAGGAAATGAAACATTAAATACTTTGCTTGCAAGATACTTTAATTATTTAGATAATAAAATGCTTACCAATTTAGGAATTCCAGAAAGTGAACTTTTAGAAAAAAGAGGATCATTTATTGGAAGTCTGGCTAGATGGATATTATGGACAATTATTATTATTGCAGCAATTTTATTATTGATTTATCGTTCAAGCAAAAAAGTAAGATTACAAAAGAAAATAAAAAAAGAAGATAAATTAAAATATATAGATCAATTAACTTCTTTAAAAAATCGAAATTACTTAAATGAAAATCTTTCAACTTGGAATAAAAATACTATATATCCTCAGAGTGTTGTAATGATTGATTTAGATAAAGTTCAAGAGATTAATGATACATCTGGATATGAACAAGGAGATAAACAGATTAAAGCAGCAGCAAATATTTTAATTAAGACACAATTAGATAACTCAGATATAATTAGAACAAATGGCAATGAATTCATGATTTATTTTGTTGGATATAATCAAAAGCAAATAACAAGTTATATGCATAAGTTAAATAAAAATTTCAAAAATTTGCCATTTGATTATGGAATTTGCATTAGTTATAGTATGATTGATAGTGATTTGAAATCTATAGAAGATGCTATTAATGAATGTATAGAAGAAATAAAAAAACAAAAAGAACAAAAAAAGGACGAGGAAAAATGAAAATAATAAAGAGAGCGAAACAAGGCCTAAAAAGATTAGGGAATATATTAGTAAGGACAGATATGCTAGTTTTACCAGGCCAGTTAGCTTTCTTTTTTTTATTAGCGACAGTCCCAACAATTACTTTAATTGCTTACGGTGCATCCTTATTTAACGTTTCCATGGATTTTATTTCTAATTTTCTTTTAAAAGCATTTGGCAGTGATATTGCTTCATTAATTACTCCAATAATTGATGATATTCATTTTTCGACCGAGTTTTTAATCCCGCTTTTCGTGGCATTTTATGCTGCAAGTGGGGGAGCAAGTTCAATAATTGTGACATCAAATCAGCTTTTAAATTTTGAAAACTCTTCATTTTTAAAAAGAAAAATTAAAGGATTAATTATGACCTTAATTTTAATTAGTTTAATTGTTTTTCTTTTGCTAGTCCCTGCTTTTGGCGACAAGTTCATTGAAATGATACAGTACGTAAATATGAATCAAGCAGTTACCAATACGATTGTTTTTGTAATAAACATATCTAAAGGTCCAATTTCCTGGTTAGTTATCTTTTTCTTAGTAAAAATAATTTATACAATGGCTCCTGATAAAAGAATGTCAAGCAGTTACACTACTAAAGGATCAATTTTTACAACGTTAGGCTTTATTGTGGTTACTTATATCTATTCCTTTTATGTAAATAATGTTGCCCATTATGATCTGCTTTACGGAGGACTTTCTCACTTTGTTGTTTTAATGATTTGGTTTTATTTAATAGCCTACACGGTAACCATTGGAATTGCTATTAATGCGGAAGAATTAGAAAATAGGCAGAAATTGGTAGCAAAAAAAGAGGAAAATAACCAATAATATAATTATGCACACCGATATTATTCGTGCATTGAAATAAAATTCATTTCTTTTTGATGAAAAAAGAAATGAAAGATAATATCGAAAAAGAGAAAAAAGCTTCTCTTTTTTTGTTAAAAAAATTGATGATATATAAAAAATTTGTCGAACGTTTTTTGTTGCAATTTGTAAGAAACTATTTAGAATAAACTTCGTTATCTATTAGGTGGTAACGTCTACTTCATTTATTAGTAGATTTAATTCTACTGAAATTTCAGGGGGTTAAATGAAAGTAGAATATAATATTTCTATTACTATTAGTAATCATACTAATTTTAATATAAAAAAGGACGTTAGCTTATAGTAGCATAACGTCTATTAAAAATCGGTAGACGCTATCCACCGAAATGGATAACATTTACAAGATAAGTATATGATATTTTTTTATAAAAGCAACAACAATTTTTGGCTAAAAAATGCTTAATGTTATATTTATACAAAAGATAAATTAGACATTTTTATTAAATTAAAAGAATCTTACACATTTACAATATAGGCATTAATTCACTGATAAAGTATACGGATTTGAGACAGTCCCACTTCCCCCACTAATATATACGTTACTTTTTAGGGTTATAACTGGTACAACATAGGCATAAACTACAAACTCACGATGACCGGTGCGATCTTTATTAATTAAAGTATAAAATGCATTATCTACATAAGTAATAGATTCACCGTATTCTGGGTTATGATACCGTTTTTCATTTGCAAATTCTCCAGATTTTACGAATCCAACATAACTATCGAAATAACTCTCCCAACTATTCACGCCATTATGATCATAAAATATAGCCAAATGAGCTCCATTATAATAACAATATTTCATTGCATACTCTTTTGTTAAATCAGGAGTGGTGTCTGCATCCCAATTATTACTGACAGAACAATATTTTCCACCTATTTTAGTATATCCCATATTATATAATGCATTATATTTTTGAATGTGATCACTTGCAAACTCAATGTCACCTGTAAAATAGTATGAATGATTATGATTTCGATAAATGTAATTGTTAAGAGCATTTGGTGTATATCCTAAAGCATAAGAAGATTTTGAATAGGTTGGATTATGATATAAATTGGCTACTTTATTTAAAGGTTTTATGTAATCATTTGCATTTGCTGCACCTCTATTGTATATCCCTAACATAAATTCGGATTGCATTGGAATTAACTGAGTAGTTCCATCTTCTTCCATTGAAAAGATTAATGTCTTGATTTTCTTAGCTGTCATTGTGAAAGATTGTTCTGAATTATATGGAATACCGTGTTCTGCACTCCCAGCTCTTGTCTGATACCATACCACACTTCCTATCTTGACTCCCGGATATTCTGGAATAGAACAACTCTGGGTATTACAGGTTTTTGAATCTTTTCCGGTGCTACATTGTTTACTAGTGTATTTATCTTTCATAGCATATGCTCGATATTGTAATCCCCCTCCACAACTTTTACTACAACTTCCATAACTACTATCTGTATAAACCTTACTTGTCTTACTACATTCCTTATATGTCGTATATTTGGCAGAACGATTAACAATATTCCCTGCACTATCTCTGATACTTAAATATACCGTTCTTTCTTTTCCATCTAAATTTCCTGTTAAAGTCCAATTTTTACTACTTGTATATTTTTCCCAACTACATCCCTTTAAATATCCAGTATTAGAAACACACATTTCTAAATTACTGGTTCCTCCATCATCTTTGGCACTGATCGTTAAACTGGTCTCTAAGGCGTTATATCCACTTTTTCTGGATTTGATGGTAAAACTACTAATAACTGGTTTACTTGTATCTACTCCCTCTACATGTATCTGATTTCTTTCCTCATCTAAATCTCTTTCACTACTCTTATTTCCTACTTTATCCTCTACACAAATATAGTAATCTCCATTGCCTAAATAAATACTTTGTATTCCTTCACTTGCACTTTGTTTATTTTGTTCATACTCATCCCCACTGCAACTCTTATTCTTTACAATACTATAACTCCTTATTCCACTTCCACTTCCATCACTTAACTCAAACTCGACTCTTCTTTCATTATTCGTACTCAC
>CALVUM010000024.1 GCA_944363605.1 uncultured Bacilli bacterium | reverse complement strand
TAAAAAAGTGTCTTTTGAACACTCTTTTTGGCGTGGTTTTTTATGCGAAAAAAATTTTCACGCATTTCTCTTTTTGCTTTTTTTCTTTCTTTTTTATCACTCAAACTTTTTTACTCTTAATTTCTGATAAGAAAAATCTTATCTAAAGAAAAGCAAATAAATTAAAAACATCAAATAAATACTAAAAGTAATTATACCATTAATTCGATCTTGTTTGCCCTCTCTTTTTTGAACTCCTAAAGCCATCGATATCAAAAGTCCACCAATCAATCCTCCTATATGGGCAGCATTATCAATTCCGCTTACCATAAATCCTAATAACAAGTTAAAGATAATTAAAGGAATAATTTGATTTCGTAAAACACTTCCTAAGTACAAGCGATAATGATACCCAAAATAGACTAATGCTCCTAACAGTCCAAAAATTGCTCCTGAAGCTCCGACACTTACGGAATTAGGACTTATTACACAGCTCATTAAACTAGCCGTTATCATACTGCAAAAATAAATAAGTAAAAATTTCCATTTTCCTACAAAATTTTCAATTTGTGTACCTATGATATATAAAGAATACATATTAAAAAGTAAATGAAAAATTCCTCCATGTAAGAACCCTGCTGTAATTAATCGCCAAATTTCACCGTTTTGAACCAAAACACTATTTAAAGCTCCATAACGAAGAAGATTTAATACATTCAAATTTGCTCCAGAAAGAGCATAAACAAGAAAGAAAATTATAACATTTAAAGCTATCAAAATATTAGTTACCACAATTTTCTTAGGTTTGAAAATGCTTTCATACACTTTATTTTCTCGATCTGTTTTCTTATTAATATCATTAGTTACATCGATCATTAAATCCAAGCCTTTTTCATTTAAAAGCATTTTGTGATTAATATCTGGAAATAAATCTAGAACTTTTTTAGATTTAATTAATGCTCCATTTTTTAAAGCTACGGAAGCAATATTTTTATTTTCTTCTAAATGAACATCTTCATTGACATCCAATAAGATATTCAAAGCATTCATTGACCAAGAAAGCGTCTTTCTTTTTACTTGACGCATAACATTTCTAAGTTTTAAAATATCAAATTCATATTGTTCTTTATTATGAATATAATTGGCATTTATTCGAATAATTTTATAAGGTCCTTCTTGATTTTGAAGCCAAATTTCATCTTTTACACCATTTACAACAATGGGACTATAATTTTCTTCTGTAATAAAATAATGCACTAAACGCATAATCATTTCATCTTTTTTATCCATTGTTACTGCCATAAAATACACCCTCCACGCATAATATTATACCCCAAAACATAAGATTAGTAAAGAAGGTGAACGCCATGGTAATTTTACTTATGTTTTTACTCATTTCTTTATTATTAATTGGTATTCCAATAACCCAAACTTTCTTAAAAAAAGAAGAATTGCATAATCTTTTATTTCTTGTTTTTTCGAATGGGGTATTTATTCTTTCAACCTTAATTTTTGGATTTCATTTAGAAGAAGTCTTTTTAACAGTCTGCTCTTCTTTCTTTTTAACCTGCTACTCTCTTTTTCTTATTTTAGAATTAAAAAAAGAAAATAAGAAATTCCATATTTTTGAAGCGCCTTATTTTCTTTTTACTTTATGTTTATTTTCCTATTTTTTCTATAAATTCTTACTCCAAATTATCTAAAAAGTCAGAAAACTCTGCAGGTAGTGGTGATGTAAAATGCAAAGTTTTTTTATTTATTGGACTTATAAACTCAATCTCACTTGAGTGAAGAAATTGACCGAAAGAAGTTGCGGGTCTATTATTGTATACCGGATCATTGTAAATCGGATAACCAATATAAGCTAAGTGTACTCTTATTTGATGGGTTCTTCCCGTTTCTAATTCACATTCTACCAATGTATAGTCCCTATATCTTTTTAAAACGGTTACATGCGTAACCGCATTTTTACTATGAATTTCTGTAACCGCCATTTTTTTTCGATTATTCGCATCTCTTCCAATAGGAGCATCAATCGTAATATGATTATGTTTTAAAACGCCTTTTACTAAAGCAATATATTTTCTTTTTACTCTTTTATGGGCAAAATCATCTGCTAAAAGAGCATGTGCTTGATTATTTTTGGCAACTAAAATGAGTCCCGAAGTATCCTTGTCGATTCTATGTACTATTCCAGGTCTTGCCTCGCCATTACAATCACTTAGGTTTTTCGTATAATAAAGTAAAGCATTAACTAATGTATGTTTAAAATTGCCACTTCCTGGATGAACTACCATTCCTGAAGGTTTATCAATTAATATAACATCTTCATCCTCATAAACAATATTTAAAGGAATGTTTTCTGGTTCAAGAAGAATCTCTTCTTCTAAATCTCCCAAAATAGTGATTAAGTCATCTTTTACTACTTTATAAGAAGCTTTCACTGGAGAGTCATTTACCAAAACCAAATTTTGTTCGAATAACTTCTGAATATAAGCTCGTGAGCAATCGATTTTTTCACTAAGATACTTATCAATTCGTTCTTTTTCTTCTTCTAATACTTGTATTTTTTCCATTACGATATTCCTCCTTTAAAACGGCAATCAAAAACAAAAAAGCTCCGATTACAATAAAAACATCTGCTAAATTAAATACGGGAAAATGATAAGTAAAAAAAGTAAAACTCAAATAATCTTTAACATAGCCAAAACAAATTCGATCGACTAAGTTTCCTAATATTCCAGCATAAAGAAGCACTACTCCCCAAAATTTCCAAGTACTTTCCTGAACGGAATTTTGAAAAATGCTTAAAAAAACTAAACAAAAAAGACTAATCACAATCAAAAAAAGTGAACTATTTTCTAAGATGCTCCAAGCAGCCCCCGTATTTTCTAACCATTTTAAAGAAAAGAATTGGCCAATTACTTCAATACTGCCATTTTGAAGAGCTTTTTCCATTAGAAATTTCATTAATTGGTCCAAACTAAAAAATAAAAATATGAGTAGAATTTCCTTTTTTTTCATAAATATCCCTATTCATTATAACACGTAAAGTAAAGAACATAAAAGTTCTTTTTAAGGCTTATTCTAGTCAAATAATACAATTTATTTACTTTCTTTTTCTTTTTAAATAGTACTGACTTTCCTCGAGTACATTAACAAATTCTTTAGGAATTTTACTGTTTATAAATTCTATATTGTTCTCACTAAATGCATATTTGCTTCAGCAAGCGCTCCCACAATACAGGCGTTTGTATCGGTATCTCCACCCATACTTAAAATAATCCGAAGTGCATCCTCAAAATATTTTGATGTGTAAAGCGCATATAAACAATTTTCTAATGTATCTTTACATGTAGAATTAAATTTCTTAAAAGGTTTATATTCGTATGATAAATGAATTTTTTCAAAAGCTTCTTCCATAGATATTCCTTTTCGTAAATAAAAAATTAATAAAGCAATTTTAGTAGCTGAATTTATTGCCTCTATAGAATTATAAGACGGTTTTGTCGCTGGTGTAGCATGCCAAAGCACTTCCTTTTCTGTTTCAAACAAAAACCCAACAGGAGAAATTCGCATCATCACCCCATTCCCGATACTTTTTCCTACTACATTACTATTTGCCCATTCTAAAAGATTTTTAGAAAAAGCTGTTTTAAAATAAGGTTTAAAAGTTGGATAATAGTTTTGATATTTTAAAATTTATTTTTTTAAATATTTCTCATAATTCAATCATGATTCGTTGCATCTAGGATAGCCATCTTTAAAATTGTATCATCACTAAAAAAAGATTCAGACAAGATAAGTTCTTTTGGTAAAAGAATCGGTTTAGTTTCTAGGAATTGCTGATATTCATAAATACTTCCAGCTAAATCCCCATATATTGCTCCATACATAGTTATCTCCTAAACTAATTCTTCATAAATTTCTTTAACAAGTTGTAAATTTTCTTCTAATTCCATTTTTTTTAATCCTTTTTCACTATTTAAATAGGCATTTAATTCATTTTCTAAAAACTTTACTTTATTTTCAATTGCATAATGATAATTTTTAATATTTTGAACCAAAAAATTCTTTGCTTCTACAAAGGAAATGGCATTTTCTAAAGATTCTTTTTCTTGATATAAAAGCTCTTGTTGATTCAACTGTAAATGTAAGACGACTTTTTCTAAACAACTTTTAGATATCGAAACGTTTTCGTTAAATAAAACCATATCTCCGTGACTTATTTCCAATTGAAAGTCTACTAAAATTTCATATGGCAAAGAAATTTTTACAGCATAAAGTGTCGATAAAGCAGATAAATTTAAACATATATCTTCAAAACTTGGAATACCTGCGAAAACAAAAAGATTTCCTCTTCGATCGGATTCCTTTTCATTCAAAAAAGCATCTACAGTTCTTTCATTTGATATAAAATATAATCCCTCATTATATGCTTTTTTTATTACTTCACGTGAAAGCAAAAAAGGATCTTGAAAAGGATTCTCGCCAAACATGAATTTCAAAAGATAGCTTGTCAAAATAATTTGTATATTCATGACCTACACTCATTTCTATTGTTTATATAAATAAGTATAAAACATCAATTTCTAAAAGACAATCGAAATCCTGAGTAAATATGTGTTTTCTTTAGATTTCTTTTAAAATTTTTCAATAAAAAAAGGAAATCAAGGATTTTTCTTGTATATATAAATAGAAGATAAAAACTTCTTAGAAGGGAGGAAGATAAATGCTAAGTTCAGATTTAGTTTTCAAAGAAATCTTTGGTACTCAAAAAAATATTCGGTTTTTAGAACGTTTCTTAGAAGAATTAAAAGAATACCCTCAAGGCACTTTAAAAGAAAAAGTGACTATTTTAAATGGTAATCCTTTAAATAAAACCAATGTCAAAAACAAAAGCGTTGTCTCGGATATTTTAGTAAGCATACCAGACGAAATCGTCAATATAGAAATGTATACCAATTTTAATGAAGAAGATTTTACTAAAAGTAAAGTATACTTCTTTCGGATCTATGGTTCAGATTTATCTATAGGGAAAAACTATAAAGAACAACACAAAGTATCTCAATATAACATTTGTTTAAAAAGTTCTTTATCATTCACAAAAGAATTAGAAACGGAATATGTTTTAAAAGAAAAGGAAAAAAATATTATAGTTGCTCATGATTTAAAAGGATATATCTATAATCTTGACAAATTAGAAGAGTCAAATTATAATGTGGGTGAAAATAATTTATTAAACAAAATATTTAGAATTATTAAAGCTACAACGGATGA
>CALVUM010000023.1 GCA_944363605.1 uncultured Bacilli bacterium | reverse complement strand
AGAAGCATTTCTTGATTTCTTCAAAAGATATGAGAGTATTGAAGAATTAAAAGGAAAATATAAGAAAAAAGGAGAATTTCAAAGTATGGTAAAAAAAGTAGAAGAACTAACAAGTGATGAAGAGTTTCTCTTATACTATGATTTAGAAGAGAAACACAAACAGGAAAAAGAAAGTGCCTATGAGCTAGGCGTTGAACGTGGATTAGAACAAGGCGTAGAACAAGGTATTTTACAAGGAAGTAAACAAAATTCTATGGAGATTGCTAAAAATTTATTAGGCAAATTATCAATTAAAGAGATTTCCGAAGCAACTGGTTTAACTGAAAAAGAAATTAAAGAACTATCTTGATTTCTTTTTTATTTTCTATTAATAATCAGCAGTTATTTTAAGAAACGCCCATACTATTTGTTTCTGGTAAAGTACTTCCTCCATCAAAAACAAACTCTGTTGCTGTTAAATAACTAGATTCATCACTAGCCAAAAAGGCAGCTAGTTCTCCTAATTCATAAATGGTTCCCATTCTTTTCATTGGAATAGATGCCTCTATATTTCTTATAACACTTTCTGGATCTGTACGATTCGTTTGCTTCGCCATATTCTCTACCATAGGAGTTCTTATATAACCCGGTAAAATTGCATTAACACGGATCCCAGACTCTACTAAATCGGCAGCAAGTCCTTTTGTAAACCCAATTAATGCTGCTTTTGTTGTTGCATAAGCACATTCTCCTGGATCGGCAACCTTAGGTCCAGTTACACTAGAGAGATTTATAATACTTCCTTTTTTCATATAAGGAAGAACCGCTTTTGTGACATTCCATGTCCCTTTAATGTTGATATCAAATTGTTTATCGCGAACTTCATCACTCATATCTTTGAAGGGTTCTAAAATACATACTCCAGCATTATTCACTAAAACATCAATATTCCCGTGCTTGGTATAAACATCATGACAAATTGCTTCCAACATTTTTTTATCACGAATATCAACTTCATAGCCTAATATTGTACTTTCCGGAAATTCTTTTTCTAAAGCTCCTAAAGTTGCTGCTAGTTCTTTTGCAACATCTAGTATTACCACTTTTGCTCCATATTTCAAAAAAACTTTAACAATACCTAAACCATTCCCCATCGCGCCACCTGTGATGACCGTCACTTTATTTTCTAATTTTTTCATAGCTCCTCCATTCTGTTATTATTATAACCCAAAAAATTTAAACTATCAAAAAAACTTTATAATTTTTCATAAAGTTCTTGTTTATTAATAAAATTCAAATCTTAAAAATATTTGACAGTGCTGCTTTGAACAAAAATTATAATGAACAAAGGGAGTGTTTAAAATGTTTTTTGAAATGTATTCTTCTAAAAATCTTTTGCATCAAAACTTTGTTAAAGAAATTATGAAAGATCCTTCTATTCAAAATTTTTTAGGAAATATTGGGTCAGAAACTTATTTAAAAAATTGCTTTTTCTTAAAAATGAATACGGTATATGTTGGTTTAATTGCTCATTCTCCAGTAGTAGAAACTCAAGTTGGTAAAACTGTATCCATTTATTACGCTATAGCGCCAAAACATCGTCATTTGGGATACGGAACTAGTATGCTTAAGTTGTTTATTGAAACGTTTTCTGAAACAAACTCTTTAGATAAATTTATTTTAAATATTAAAAAAGATAATTTTTCGAGCCAACAAGTAGCTTTAAAATGTGGTTTTCAATGTGTTTATGAAGATGATGAAGACAAGCTGTATAGTAAAGATGTTACGCCTAAAAAGAAACGTTAAACTTCTTTACTTCGAAGTTGACCACAAGCAGCCGAAATGTTCTTCCCAAATTCTCGACGAACTGTTACATTGATTTTTTCTTTTTGTAAAGTTTCATAAAAAGCATTAATTGTAGATTTCGTGCTTTTTTTAAATTCAATATGATTCGTTTCGTTATAAGGAATTAAATTTACATAAACATTCATTCCTTTTAAAAGTTTTGCAAGCTCTTTTGCATGAGACATTTGATCATTTATCTCTTTTAATAAAATATATTCAATCGTAACTCGACGATTGGTTTTTTTTATATATTCTTTTATTGTTTCCATCACTTCCATTAAAGGATAGGCTTTATTTATCGGCATAATTTTACTTCTTAACTCATCATTTGGAGCATGAAGACTTAAAGCTAAATTGATTTGTAAAGGAAAATCACTTAAAAGTTTGATTTTAGGAATAATTCCGCATGTGGATAATGTAATATGACGAGAACCAATGGCTATACCTTTTGGATGATTAATAATTTTTATAAAATTCATAACATTTTCATAATTATCTAAAGGTTCGCCGATTCCCATGATGACTACTCTACTAATTCTCTCTTTTATTTCTTTTTCAATCGCTAAAATCTGCCCAACCATTTCATAAGTTTCTAAGTTACGAACTTTTTTTAACCTTCCAGATTCACAAAATTTGCATCCCATATTGCACCCCACTTGAGAGGATACACAGACACTTAAACCATAGTCATGACGCATTAAAACTGCTTCAATTTTTTCGCTATCAGAAAGACAAAATAAAAATTTTTCAACAAGAACATCAGTTTCTCTTTTAATAATTTCAGGAAGTTCCATTTTAAAATCTTCTTCTAGACGATTTCTAATTTCTTTCTTTATATTTGAAAAATTTTCAATCTTTTCTTCTCTTTTTTGATAAATCCATTCAAAAACTTGAGTAGCTTTAAATTTTTTTTCGCCAATATTTTCAAAATATTTTTCAAGTTTTTCTAGAGTCAACCCATATAGATTCATATAAATCACATCCATTTCTATTAAAACATGAAAAAACAAAAGAAACAAGATTTTTGCTCTTTTGTCCTTATTTTCTTCTTAAATATTTAGAAATACCATATAAAGAATCTAGACTATTTTCGTTTTCATTTTCTCTTAATTCTTTTAAGAGGAGTTCTAAGGTAGTTAGCAATTGCTCTTTGCTATAAAGATCTAAAATGGAAGGATTATGAGCTTGATTTTTAATGACAGATATGTCATCATTTTTTAATTTATTTTCTTCTTGCTCTTTTACTCTTTCAGCTTCTTTACTAAACACAAAATAAGCTTTAGCAAGCTGTAAATATCTTTCATAAGAATAGCCTTTTTTCAAACTATCTTCTAAAATTTGATCTAAAGACTCATATGTTTGAATTTCTTGATAGGCTAAACTATCAAATAAAATATTTGAACTTTCATTCGGATCTATTTTAAAATCTGAAATTCTTTTTATATTGGTTAATTGCCAAAAATGTTTTCTTGATGGTACTTTACCAGAAAGGGTAATTATAATTGATTTCGCATCGTTCTCCTCGCATTTATCAATATTTAGTAGCATCTCTTGCATATCTACTATTTCCTGTAGTTGGATTTGGTTTTCTAAATATTCTTTTTGATGTATCTCATATCCTTTTGCTTTGATTATTTTATTATCATTACTAAAGATATCTTTATAAATGCTATTTGTTTCAATTACTACGCTTTTTAATTGAGTAATCACACTGTGCATATAACATATAGAACGAGTCATTTTTGTAATTTTATCTACTTTACTTAAAGGCAATATTGGAAAAAGGCAGCGTTTGAAAAAAGATATATTATTTAGTTCCTCTTCTAAAATTTGACAATCTGCTTGCAATTGTTCTGATTTTTTAACAAGCTGATCTATTAAATTTTCAATTTCAATAATTTTGTTCATTTGTATTTCCTTCTTTTAAATTTATAAATAAAATATTTATTCGATTTTCCATTTTTGAGCCTCTTCTTTTTTTATCCCATTTAAAAAATCTTTCACATTCATAATCTTTTTTCCAAATGGCTTTATTACTTTTAAATAAATTATGCCATCTTGGCATTCTATGCCTATTTTTTCTTTTGTTATTTCATGAATACAATAAGGATTTGTTTTTTCTTTTTTAAAAAAATCTGCTTCTAAAACTTTATATTCCTCGCCATTTACTAAAATATTTGCCATAGGCCATGGATTAAGACCACGAATTTTATTCAAAATTGTGACTCCTGATTTAGTAAAATCCAAATGTTCTTCTTCTCTTTTTATATTGTAGCCAAATGTCACTTCATTTTCTTCTTGAACAATTCGATTATTTGTTTTGGCTATAATACTAGGCAATGTTTTTAAAAGTAAATCCGCTCCAATATAGGATAATTTTTCGTGAAGAGTTCCAACATTATCCGTTGGAAGAATTTTGTATTCTTCTTGAGCAATAATGTCTCCAGCATCCATTTTTTCCGCCATGTACATAATTGTAACTCCAGTTTTTTCTTCACCATTTATTAAACACCAATGAATTGGAGCTCCGCCTCGATATTTTGGTAATAAAGACGCATGAACATTGATACAACCTAATCGGGGATATTCAAGTATTTCTTTAGGAATAATTTGGCCATATGCACAAGTAATTAGGATATCACACGGCGTATTTAAAACGGTTTCAAAATCACTACGAATTTTTGTTGGTTGAAAAATAGGAATCTTATTTTCCATAGCTATTTTTTTTATCGGACTTGGAGTAAGTATTTGTTTTCTTCCGACTGGCTTATCCGGTTGAGTAACTACTAAAACTACTTCTGTATTTTTGATTAAAGTTTCTAAAACTGGAACAGCAAATTCTGGTGTTCCCATAAAAATCACTTTTAAATTTTGCATTCTATCGCCTTCTTGATAAAGATGTTTCTCTTTTTTCTAACTGATTTAAACATTCTTTTAATTCATCGATGCTAATTTTTTCTTCACTTATATCTAAATCAAATAATTTAGTCCAATCTTGATATCTTATATATTGCTTATCAAAATCTCCCAAACTTGCATTATCTATACTAAATTCTAAATCTCCTTCAACATAGTCTTGAAAATTTACATATATATTTTCTGTTTTCAAATCTTGATAAATCATTTTCAAAAAAGCATCGTCTTCAATATCTGTAACAGAAATAAACATTTCTTTATCTAATTTTCCTACAGCTTCTAAGCTAGTTTTGGCAACTTCGTTTCCATATTTATCATAATAATAAATTTTATGAATAGTTAGAAGATTTTTATTGACAAAAAAATATGTATTTTCTTCTTCATTTTCTTCGTCCTTTTTTTGAATCAACCACAAAGAATCTTTTTTAAACATATTAGTTGACGTTACTTGCTCCTTTATTGGTTCCACTATATTCTCATTGATTTTTTCATCAGTTTTACGACTAAAATCTACTAATTCATCCCAAATTTCAGAAGCTTTTTTTTTAGCCTTTTCTTGATTTTCTTCTCCAGTTAATTCTTCTAACCATTCAAACGTTTTGGTAGTTAATCCTGTTTCTTCTGCTCTCGCAATTGTTGGCGATGAGGTGGCAATAGCTACTCCTAAAATTACTCCTCGCATTATATGAAATTTTTTCATGAAATTCCCTCTTTCTAATAATGAAAATCGATATCCATAATCACTTTTTTATTTAAAAGAACTAGTTCATCTAACTCTTTTAATGTATTTACTAGTTTATCATCAAAACGATATTTTATCAAGATTTCAAAATGATATACCCCATTAATTAAAAACATATTGGCTGTGGTCGGGCCTAAAATAATGGTTTCTTTCGCTTTGTTTTTTTCTAAATACTCTTTCGCTTTATTTGCCTCGGCACTTACAGATGAATAATCTTTTCCTTTAAATGTTAATAAAACAAGATAGTAAAATGGTGGATATTTTAAGGTTTTTCGAATGTTCATTTCATATTGATAAAATTTTGCATACGTATGGTTTTTTACACACTGTAAAATATAATTTTCTGGTTGAAAAGTTTGAATTATTACTAAACCCTTTTTTTTACTTCTTCCTGCTCTTCCACTAGCTTGTGATAAAAGAGCATAGGTATTTTCGTTACTTTTATAATCTGGAATTTGTAGAGATGCATCAGCCTCTAATATGCCAACTAAGGTCACATCCGGAAAATCAAGTCCTTTACTAATCATTTGGGTTCCAAGCAAAATATCATATTTATGATTTTGAAAATCGGTTGTAATTTTCTCGTGCATCCCCTTATTTGTTGTACTATCCCGATCCATGCGAACAATTCTGGCGGTTGGAAAAATATTTTCCAAATATTCCTCTAATTTTTCGGTACCTAACCCATAATAATTCAAGGATTTTTCATGACAATTTGGACAAACATCATCTATGTATTTTGTATATCCACAGTAATGACAACGCAAGTTTTTAGAACTTTTGTGATAAGTCAAAGAGATTTCACAATGAGGACATTTATATGTGAAGCCACAATTAGAACATGTGATTATTGTTGAATGTCCTCTTCGATTTAACAACAACATAATTTGTTCGTTTTTATTTAATTTTTCAATGATTGCACACTCTAACTCTCTACTTATTATGGGGTGTCTTGCTTTTACTTCTTCTGCCATATCAACTAGAATACATTCTGGCAAAATTGCTTCATTTGCTCGTTTTTTCAAAGGTAAATACGTATAAAGTTTTTTTGAAGCTCTAGCCATTGAATCTAAAGTGGGAGTGGCACTTCCAAGTATTAATGGACAATGATACGTTTCACTTCGTTTTTTTAAAACTTCTAAGGCATGATATCTTGGCTGATTTTCTTGTTTATAAGATTCTGAATGCTCTTCATCCATAATCATGATCCCGATATTTTTAAATGGAGCAAAGGAAGCACTCCGAGCTCCAATACATATATGGACTTCTCCTCTTAATATTTTTCGCCACTCATCATATTTTTCTCCATCGGAAAGTCCACTATGTAAAACAGCTAAATCTTCTGGAAATCTTTTGGCAAAACGTTCAACAAATTGTGGAGTTAAACTAATTTCTGGAACTAACACAAGGGCTTCTTTTCCTCTTTTTAACACTTCCTCAATCACTTGCAAATAAATTTCTGTTTTTCCTGAACCGGTTACTCCATGTAATAAGAATATTTCATTTTTTTCTAAACTATGAACAATTTTATCATAAGCATTTTTTTGTTCTTCATTTAATACTTTAACATTTTCTTTTTTACTATAAGAAAGATTATAGCGATAAACTTCTCTTGTTTCTTCAATAATTATCCCTTTTTTTAAAAGTGTTTTGACAGCCGAAGCACTTACTTGATTCGCTTTTGATTTTAAAACTTCTGTGTTGTCTTTAAACAACAGAAGAACATCTTTTTGAGAAGCAGAAGTCACTTGATTTAAAAATTCATCTATTTCCCCTGTTAATTTTATATATTGTTGCTCTTTTTTATTAATATGTGATTTTTTACTTGCTTTTAAGGCTTTGGGAAGAATAGTACTGTAACATGAACTTAAACTACTAAGTGTTTTTTCTTGTAAATATTTCCCTAATTCTAACATTTCTTCATTTAAAACCGGTTCTTCATCTAAAACGGCAAGTAAATCTTTAGTTTCTATATCCACACTATCTTTTAATGATAAAACATAGCCCTCAACTTCTTGACGACCAAACAAAACTAAAACCCTTTTTCCTACACAAACAGCTTCTTTTAAAGAATCTGGAATATGATAAGTAAAAGTTTTATCAATATGTTTACTACGAATTTCAACTAACACATCTGCATACATTTTCATCACTAAAAGTAGTATACTACAAAATACGCAAAGTTGCATTAAGAACAAATGATACTGTGATTTTAAAAATTTTTATGTTAATTAAATTTTTTAAATTCATAATTATGAAAGTTTTATTTAATTTTCAAAACTTAAATGGCTAAATATAATGTTATGGAATCAAATAAATTTGATAAATATTAGCTGTTAATGAGGCTCCATAAGCTGAAAGGGAAGCATCATACTGCATGTATATGTATCTACTTTCACTTAAAGTGGACACATTAGAACACATTGTTTCTTTTGTAACATTGTATTCTTGTCCAACTCTAGTCCAATAACCAGTATTTCCTGCTCCGCTATTTTCAGAACTATACCATTGTGTGGTAGAAGTTGTAGTTCCTAGTCTTCCTCCAACAGATGTATTACTTCCACTTGCATCATAGATATATGTAGGAATATTTAAACTATGAACAATACAAAGTTGTGAATAGTTTGTTAAATTAACTTTACTATTTGTTCTTATTCCAATAACACGATTTCTATCCGAAGATGATGAGTATGAAGAATAACCTGTAATTTCTAGTAATATATTATCTAAATTATAAGTTACTGTACCTGAACCAGTCCATCCAGAACCTAATATTGTTGCACCACTTCCTATTACCCAATTACCAATTAATGATGTATTTGTTGTGCCATAATCATACAAATATGTATAGTTTTTTACAATAGCTTTCGTACTAACAACACTACTCGTTCGCCCAGCATTATCAGTCACTTTAACATATAAAGTATATGTTCCATCAGAAAGCCCAGTAAATGTATAACTACTACTTGTACTTGTATACCACGTCTTATTATCTTTACTATATTGATAACTCGCTATTCCACTATTGGTATCACTACTGCCACTTGCACTGATTGTAATACTATTTTGTTTTACACTCGCACTTATTTTGGCGGTTGGATTTGTTGTATCGATTTTGACGATGGTTGTACTTTCACTTGATACATTCCCAGCATTATCTACGGCTCTTATTCTTATTGTTTCATTTCTCTCTGCTGTATATTTGATAGTCCCAACTCCATCTTTTATGGTAATTGCTCTGGTTGTCCATCCTCCATTTTCATACCACTCATATCTATTTATTCCTGATTGACTATCAGTAGAATTCATAGATACAATTACGCTATCTTTGCTCCATACATTATTTTGACTATTGGTTATCACTGGAGCAGTTGGAGCTGTTCTATCTATCTTTATCGTAGTACTTTCTACATTACTAATATTTCCAGCATGATCTACTACTCGTATATATAAAATGGTATCTTGTTCTTCTATACTTGTAAATCCATACCATTCTTCATTTAGAAATTCTATCCAAGAAATATTATCCGTGCCATATTGTACACTCTTTATTCCACTTTCTGTTTCTTCAATATCCCAACTTAATGTAACACTTTGGGCCCACTCGCCATTACTACTATTTGTAATACTTGATAACACTGGAGCTGTGTTGTCTATTTTATTTACTTCGATTTCAGTTTGAGTAAGATTGCCTACTTTGTCTTTTACCCAGATATAATACACTCCATTTTCTGTTGCTGTATATGTGAAGGAAAAATTCGCACCATCTATCTCAATATACTCTGTAGGTTCTTCTTTTTCTCTTGTGATTTGATATCCTACTAATCCACTTTCGTTATCTACGAATGTTCCTGTGATTTCATTCGTGGTTCCCCATTCTGCTTGGGCACTTAAACTTTCAATACTTGGTAATTCATTATCTATTTTATCAATTACGATACTCTTTGTTGTGATATGTCCATATGCATCTTTGACAGTTATATAATATATTCCATTTTCGATTATTTCTTTTTCTGTTTCATAATTTAATGTATTTTCGATAACCTCCCAATTATATATTCCCTCTTCTTTGCTGATACTTATGCCACTTAGACCTATCACATCATCTGTTGCTTCTATTTGAAGGATA
>CALVUM010000022.1 GCA_944363605.1 uncultured Bacilli bacterium | reverse complement strand
TATGTATTAGATACAGAAAAAACAACTTGTACTAAAGGAGCAAGTGTCGAATTTAATGAAACAGAGTGGTCTGTAAAAGTAATAAATATGACAGAAAGAAATACGAAATGTACCTTGTATTTTGAAAAATATATTCCATTAGCTACCGAATATATTGTTAATTTAGCAGATACTAGTAATGAGCTAGTTTATGATGAGACCACGGATAATAATTTGCGATACATTGGAGTGAGTCCAAATAATTATGTTTCATTCAATAATGAACTATGGCGAATTATTGGAGTTATGAATAATATTGATGATGGTACTGGAATTAAAGAAACGAGAGTAAAAATTATAAGAAATGAACCAATAGGAAGTTATAGTTGGGATAATAAATCTAGTGGCACTGGTTCATCAGATAGTGAATATGGAAGTAATGATTGGAGTGATAGTGCCTTACAGAAAGTATTAAATGAAGGAGCCTATTGGAACCGAACCACAGGAGAGTGTCCATATGGGGAAAATGGTGGGACAACAACTTGCGATTTTAGTAATACAGGTTTATCTGAAGAAGCAAAGAACATGATAGAAAATGCATTATGGAAATTAGGAGGAACATCTAGCTATACAAGTTCAAGTAATGGATTAGTAAGTCATTGGTACGCCTATGAAAAAGATATGGTTGTATATAGCGGAAGACCAACAAAATGGATAGGCAAAATAGCACTTATGTATCCTTCGGATTATGGTTATGCTACTAGTGGAGGGACTATGGATAGAGAAACTTGCTTGAATACTGCATTATACAGTTGGGATAATTTAAATGATTGTTACACGAATGATTGGTTATATGATAATAGTAATCATCGTTGGACGTTAACTCCATATTCTATTAACAGTTATCATGTGTTTTGCGTGACTAATTATGGTCGAGTGAATTCTAGCTATGCTAGTCCTACACCTCGTGATGTTTTACCTACTTTATATCTTAAATCTAACGTTAAAATAAGTGGCGGTCAAGGAACGAAAGTGGATCCATTTGTTTTCATTTATAATTAATTTGATTTGTAAATGTGTATAAAAATTCTTCTTTTTTCCCATAACTTTCATAGATTGGAATAGGAGGATTTTTTTATGTTTCATAATTATGGTTTTGAGGTAGCAACGATTTTAAAAAATGCAGAGAATATTCGTTACGATTTGTGTCATCCTTATGTTGGAACTGAGCATTTGTTGCTTTCGATACTTGGTAGTTCTAATGAGGTTATTTCTCTTTTTTTAGAATATGGAGTAACTTATGATTCTTTTTTAGAAAAACTTTTAGAAACTGTAGGTCAAGCTTCTACTCACCAAGAGTTAAATCTTTATACGCCAATGTTAAAAAGAGTTATTGAAATTGCTAATATGAATGCTTTAGATACCAATAAGGGAGAGGTAAGTGCTAGTCATTTGGTTTTAGCAATGCTAGAAGAAGGAGAAGGAGTAGCTATTCGTATTTTACTTAGTATGGATGTTCCTTTAGATGATTTGTATTTTTCTTTAAAACAGAGTATAGCTCCAAAAAATAAGAAAAATAAGAATTTGGAAGTTTTAAAAATTGGCGTTTTAATGGGTCAGAATATTTCTAAGGAAAAAGTTATTGTTGGACGAGATAAAGAACTTGATTATATGATTGAAACGTTGCTTCGAAGGCAAAAAAATAATCCTTTATTACTTGGTAAGGCTGGAGTTGGAAAAACGGCTTTAGTTGAGGAACTTGCTCGTCGTATTAAGTATCATGAAGTACCTAAGGAACTTGATGGCATGGAAATTGTTCTTTTGGAAATGGGGGCTTTAGTTGCAGGCACGAAATATCGAGGAGAATTTGAAGAAAGATTAAATAAGATTATTAAAGAAGTTGTTCATGAAAAAAATATTATTTTATTTATTGATGAAATTCATTCGATGGTAAATGCTGGTGGAGCAGAAGGAGCTATAGCAGCGTCTGATATTTTAAAACCTTATTTGGCTCGTGGAGAACTTAAAATTATTGGAGCGACGACACTTACTGAATATCATGAGTTTTTAGAACGTGATAAGGCTTTGGATCGACGATTTGAAAAAATACTTATTGAAGAACCTAATGAATTGATGATGAAGGCTATTTTAGATGCGGTAGTGCCTACATATGAGAGATATTATGATATTTCGATAAGTGAAGAAAATAAAAAAGCTTTTCTTTATTATAGTAATGCCTATCTTTTTACGAAAAGTAATCCTGATAAAACGCTTGATTTAATTGATTCTGTATGTGCTCGTAAAAAGGTAAAAGGGCATGCTCAAAATCATTCTGTTGATATTTTAGATAAAATAAAAAGAAAAAAAGTAAAGAGTTTAAAATCTGGAGATTTTGAAAAAGCTTTAAAAGAGGCTATGGATGAGGAAGCTGTAAGAAAAAGCTTGAAGCAAAATGCTTGCTTACAAAAATTGGAAATTACAGAAAATGATATTTTAGAAATGATTGAAAGTAAAACGAATTTTTGGCTTCAAAAGGATGAGAGTAAAGTTCTTCAAAATTTGCAAGAATCTTTACAATCTTCTTTGTTAGGGCAGGATGATGTTATTGAGACTCTTGTAGATTCTTTTAATTTGAATTCACAAAAAAATATGAGTTTTTTACTGGTTGGTGGTAGTGGTGTTGGTAAAACAGAAACAGTTAAGATTGTAAGTGAAGTGTTGAAAACTGAACTTATTCGAATTGATATGAGTGAATATAATAGTCCAGAGAGTATTCATAAATTAATTGGTTCTCCACCAGGATATGCTGGCTATAATGATGCTTATGTTTTTCAAAAAATTAAAGAACATCCTTATGCAACTATTTTGTTTGATGAAATTGAAAAAGCTCATCCTAAAGTGTTAAATATCCTTTTGCAAATTTTAGATGAATCTTTCATTACAGATTCTTTAGGAGATGTAATTCATTTTGATCATTGTTTTATTTTCTTAACAAGTAATGCAGTTGGAAGGCTTCCTATTGGTTTTTCTAAAAATCAAAAAAACACTTTTGAGGGAGTGTTTTCTAAAGAATTTTTAGGGCGTATTGATACAGTTTTATGTTATCACTCTATTTCTTATGAGATTGCTTTAGAATATGTTCAAAAAAATTTAAAAAATAAAAGTGTGGATATCGATGCCCTTATTTGTGATGCTGAAATTGAAAAATTTGGTCTTCGTAATTTAAAAAATAGTATTCGAAAAATGAATAAAAAAGTCTCTTTATTAAATAATTAGGCTTTTTTTGTGCATATTAAAAATGGTGATAGTATGGCTAAAACTTATAGTACGGTTTCTTTTGGATTGGTAACTATTCCTGTTTCTATTTCAACTGCTGTTTTGGATAATGATTTGTCTTTTCATCAATTTCATAAAAAATGTTTAGAAAGGGTTAAATATCAAAAATATTGCCCACATTGTAAAAAAGTTTTGAAAGATTCTGAAATTGTTAAAGGATATGATTATGAGGGAGATGAACTTGTTTTTTTTGAAAAAAAGGAATTAGATGCTTTAAAACCTGATAATAATGGAGATATTGAAATTGTTTCTTTTGTTCCATTAAAAGAAATTGAACCTAAGTATTTTCAAAAAACATATTTTTTATTGCCTGTTAAAAAAAATAAAGCCTATTTTTTACTTTGGGAAGTTTTGCGAAAAATGAATTATGTGGCTCTTTGTAAAACCGTATTTCATAATAAATTTACTTATGCTGTTTTGCGTTGTTCACAAGATTCTTTTTTAGTTACTACTTTGTTTTTTGAAGAAGAAATGAAGGAGATACCAGAGTTTTCTATACCTAAACTTGGTACTAAAGAACTTGATTTAGCGAAAGAATTAATTCAAAAAATGAAAGGACATTTTGAACCAGAAAAATATAAAGATGAATACCAAAAAAGTCTTTTGAAAGCTATTAAAGATAAAGCAAATGGGAAAAAAATTAGAAAAAGTAAAAAGAAAAGAAATACGGATGTGTCTTCTTTAATGGAAGCTTTGGAAAAGAGTTTAAAAGAATGAAAGATTTATTTTCGAAAAAATTTTCGCCTATGTTATTAAGTGAGATTTATAAGCCTTTTACTAATAAAGAATATATTTATGAATTAAAGTACGATGGTATTCGAGCTTTGATTTATGCAAGTCCTAAAAAGTTTCTTATTTTAAGTAGAAATCAACAAGATTTAACTTTTTTATTTCCAGAATTGAAAGAAATTCAAAATATTGTTTGTGAGAAAGTGATTTTTGATGGAGAAATTGTTTCTTTTAAAGATGATAAACCTAATTTCTTGGAACTACAAAAGAGGTTACATTTAAGAAAAAAACTGAAAATTCGGGAAATGGCTAGTAGTTATCCGGTAGTGTTTGTTTGTTTTGATGTTCTTTATGAAAAAAAGTCTTTGGTAAATAAGTCTTTAATGGAACGTAAGAAAGTTCTCGATAAATATAAAAATACTTCCTTCTTTTTTAAAACTGGTATTTTTGATGATGGTATAAGATTGTTTCAAAAAGTTAAAAGAATTGGACTAGAAGGAATTGTGGCTAAAAGAAAAGATAGTTTATATGAAATTAATGAAAGAACTTCAAATTGGATAAAAATTAAAAATTTGCAAAGAGAAGAATTTTATATTTTAGGATATTCCTATCATGATAATACACCATTTGTTTCTCTTTATTTAGGAGAAAAAAAAGAAAATAAGTTTTATTTTGTTGGAAAGGTTTCGGTTTCTAAAAAGAAGATTTTATTGGTATTAGAAAAAATGTCTAAAAGAAAAAAATCTTGTTTTCAAGATTTTTATGATCAAAATGTTATTTATTTATCACCTAAGTACTGTGCTTTAATCGAGTTTTTGGAAAGAGGTTCAAGTGGAAAACTAAGACATCCTGTGTTTCTTAAATTAGTCGATTTTGACTAAAACTTTTTCACTAGAACAAAGTCGATCAAGAGAAACTTCTAAAACAGAAGCTATATTATATAATACTGGAACGCTTACTCCTTTTCCTGTTTCATTTTCCAAATTAGCAATTTGGGTAGTGGTGATACCTACTAATTCAGCTAATTTAGCTTGAGTAATGCTTTCTCCTGGATGAGTAAGATTATAAGCGTTGCGATAGAATTTTACATTTTTACCAATTACATAAAAAATTTCATTTTTTTTCTCGTTTAAATAGAGTTTCATTTATATCACCATTATTATTTTATGAAATATTTAAAAATTAGGAAATCGCTTTAAAATTGTTGTTTGTTCTTTTTATAGTATCTTTTTTTAAGTTTTTAAATATACTATATATATTTAAAGTTGTAGCTAGTTTACTTTTGGTAAATTAATAAAAGCGTTAGTTTAGGTTTTATTATTTTATAGTTGTTGGTTTATATTATATTTTCTGGATTTGATTTATAAGTGTTAATGATTATTTAAAAGATATTTTAATAGGAATTTATAGTGTTTTGATTTTAGAGAGACTTGTCAAAAAAGGTTTTTCGTGTTAACGTGTATGTAGATGAAGGGAGCTTCATAAAATAATAAAGGAACACTTAATTTTCGCATGTTGAGTGTTGCCATTATATGGTCACCTAAATCATTGCTGAATTGTACCCTATAAAATGGACACGATAGTGGTATAATTTATTGGTTAATTTGGTTATTTTGAAGAAGATGATTTCTGTATTGTACAGGACTCATCTTTTTTAAATTCCATTGGTATCTATAATTATTATAATACTCTATATATCTGCTTATTTCAATCTGTAGTTCATCAAAAGTTGAACATTTTTTTAAATCAACTTCGTCTTTCATATGACCAAAGAAAGATTCTTGTGGTGAATTATCCCAACAATTTCCTTTTCTAGACATAGATTGACTTAGATTCATTTCTTTTAATAAATCTTGAAAAGTTGGGCTAGTATAATGACTTCCTTGATCCGAATGAACGAATGCATCTTCTGGTATTGGAACTTCTTTTTGTTTTTTCAAATCCCACATTGTATTTAAAACAAAATCCAAATATAAATTAGTTGATAATCTATAAGCCATAATTTCATTAGTTGAAGCATCTTTAATTGTAGAAAGATAAGCTCGTTTATAAAATCCGTATGATAAATATGTAATATCAGTTAATAATACTTTTCCAGGTTTTTCTTGTTTAAATTTGCGATTAAGCTTATTTTCTACAGTTCTATGTTCTAAATCTTTTTTTAACATTTGTTTATAAGGGTTGGCTTTTCTAATAGGACATATAATATCATATTTTTTCATTATTCTTCTAATATGTTTTAAATTGAAAATTATATTATCTTCATTTTCGAGAGTCATTTTTATTCCTTTTGCGCCTTTTTTATATCCGTGTCTATTATAAGCATCTAAAATGATATCTCTGTCTTTTTCGTCTTGCATTTCTTTCTGATTTCTGTTTTTTATTGATTTTTCACTAAAATAATTATAATATCCACTTCTAGAAACTCCTGATAATTCACATAAATATTTTATTTGACCATGTTCCTCATATTCATCAACAAGTTCTTTTATTATTTTATAGACCTGACTTGTATATTTTTTCACCCCTTTCTTAAGGCCTGAACTTTTTTTAAAAATTCATTTTCCATTTCTAATTGATTAACTCTTTTTTGTAAATATTTAATATCTTGTAATCTTTTTTTCTTTTTTTCATCAGTTTCTTTTTTGATAGGATGATAATTTCTTTTACTTAAAGTAGGATCATTTTTAGCTTGTTTTTTCCAATTTCTTGTACATGTCTTAATTCTTCTTTTTCCTACAAGCAAAGGATTCAATCCATTTTCAGAAAAGATTTGTAAATTACCTTTTCCTTTATTAAACTCTGAAATAAAGAGAATTTTAAATTCTTTTGTAAAAGTAATTTTATCTTTACTTACAAATTCTACATATTTATTTTTTTTGAGTTCTTCAATTTCAGCCTTTGTATAATCTTTTACAAGTTTTCCACCTTCTATAGTAATATATCTAACTTTTTTATCTTCAGTTAAAATTGGGTAAGCACCTTTAATTCTTATTGCTTTTCTTTTACCATTTTCCTCAATTACTTTAAATTCCTTTGTCCAATTATGCTTATTAGCTTTAATAGATACCAATCCAATTTCGTTAGGATCAAATCCACATTCTTTAAATATTTGTAAAATCGTTTTTCCTTTACTCAATTCTAATATAACTTTTTTTCTAAAATTTTCAGTATAAATAATATGGTCTTTAGCAAAAGTTAAAATATATTTATTTTCTAATAGTTCTTTTTTTCTTTTATTTGTAAATTTTGCCATATTCAATCTCCTTATCTATATTTTACCATATCAAAAAAGATAGGTGTCTTTTCCTATCTGTCTATTTTTATGGGTACAGTTTA
>CALVUM010000021.1 GCA_944363605.1 uncultured Bacilli bacterium | reverse complement strand
TCTACTTTCTACATACAAAAAAGTGCATGAAATTTGCGTTTTATTTTATCATACACTTTTCTTATTCTACAAATTAATTTGACGAATATTTTTCTTTTTTTATTATTTTATTTTGCTTATCTATATTTTATTATAGTAAATCTTCAAATTCCGGTTTTTTTTGATTTGTAATTATCGATTCATTTTTTATGGCTTCTTTTATTAATTCTTCATAGGGTATAAGCCTCTCAAATTCCAAACATTTTTCTTTTTCAGGATTAATTACGGGATGTTCTGGTACGAAAATTGTACAACAATCTTCAAACGGTAAAATGCTTGTCTCATATGTCCCTATTTGTTTCGCTAAAGTGATAATTTCTAATTTATCGAAACAAGCTACGGGTCTTATTACTGGAATGGTTACAACTTCATTAATTGCTACCATAGAAGTTAACGTTTGACTGGCTACTTGGCCAATAGATTCGCCATTAATTACTATTTTACAATTGTTTTTATAAGCAATTTTTTCAGAAATACGATACATCATTCTGCGCATTATTGTTATCAGATATTCATGGGGAATATTTTTATAAATTTCTTCCTGTATGTTTGTAAAGTTTATCACATGAATTTTTATCGGAGTTGCGTATTCCCCAATAATTTTAGCTAAAGTTTCTACTTTGTTTTTGGCTTCAATACTCGTATGTGGAGGACTTTCAAAATAAATTGCTTCTATTTTCACACCTCTTTTCATAGCTAAGTATCCAGCAACAGGACTATCAATCCCTCCCGATAACATGAGTAATCCTTTTCCTAAAGTTCCAACTGGATATCCGCCTAATCCCTTAATTTTTTCAGAATAAATATAGGCATAATCTTTTCTTATTTCAACATAAAAAGTTACTTCGGGATTTTGAACATCAACTTTTATATTTTTTTTATTTTTTAAAATTACTCCACCTAAATATTTGCTAACTTCTAAACTCGTTAAAGGGTAATTTTTATCGCTTCGTTTTGTTTCAACTTTGAATGTTTGAAAATCCTGATTTTGAATAATTTTTATTAGATTTTCTTCAATTAAAGACAAATCGGTATTTTCAATTTGATAACCAACTTCTATTTCATGAATCCCAAAAATTTTCTTTAAAGAATTTAAAACAAGGGAAAAGTTTTCTTCTTCTGTTTTAATGAACATTCTTCCTTTATCAAATTTAATATCGGTAAGTTTACCAATTTTTTCTTCAATATTTTGTTTTAATATATGAAGAAACATTCCAATATTTGCCTTTTTGGTGTTTAATTCGGCATATTTTAACATGATAATTTTTTCCATATAAACCTCACATTCGCTTATTACTATATCAAATATCCAAAAAAAATACCTGTTTTAGGAACTGATATTTTATTTTTCAAAATTTAATATTTTTCCTGTATCATACAATTCATCATTAATTTGTAAATATACGGCGTATTCTCCTTCAAGTTGTAGATTTAGTTTTGAATTAATTATCTCTCCTGCACTTTTGTAATGATAAATATAGCTTTCATCATCTCTTCCTACAAATAGGATATCGACAACTTCTTCTGGATTAAATATTACATTCATTGTAATAGTTGTGCTTGTTAATTCAAAATCATAAGGATTTTCAATTGCAGCCTCTAATTGGGTAAACAAACTTTCTGTTTTTACTTTTTCTAAAGCACTTTTATCATTATTATCAATTAAAGCAAAATCATCTAAAGAATAATTTGGAGTAATTTCATTATATAAAGTATGTTTATATGCTCGATATATTCCTTCTTCAATAGTCGCCGAAAAAATTTCTTCATCATTATCATTTAGTTCTACAATACGAGCATATGTGTTACCTGCATAATCATAAATGGTCACGCCTTCACGATAAGCTTCTGCTTTATAAGACCATCCAAAATTAATGAGTTTGCTATCTTCATCTAGAATAAAGCTTCCTAATGCATAATTAAAGTATTCTTTATTCCCGTCATACTCCCATAATGTTTTTATTTCCTTTCCATCAATTTCATAAATGACTGCACTGGAATAACTATTTTGATAATCTATTAAATATGCTGATCCTGTTTCTAAAACATTATAATCATTATTGAATACAGTAAGGTTTCCGTCTTCCGTTAAATATGCGGTATGTTGTCCTTTTGGATAACGAGAATTATCTGTTACTTCAAGAAGATAAGGTTCAAATTTTTCTGAAAAGAATGTAGGATCACTAAATAACCAATTCAATTTTTTTTCTTTATATTGAACACTAGCAACTGCATTAAATCCTCTTATCGAAATAATGCATTCATCTGTCTCTTCATCATACCAAACAGAGTTTACAATCATATTTGTTCCGGTTAAACTATCGGCAAATTCTTGATCAATTCCTGCAAATATCTCATAAATAGTTAAAGAATCTAAGACTTCTCCAGTTTCTTTATTTATTCGATAAATCATATCAGATATATATGGAGCTTCCGTATCATCTGACCCACCAGCTACCATAAATGTACCATCATTTAACTCGATAATTTCATGATGATAGCCATTTTTTAAAGAATAATTATGATAAATTTTTCCTAAATAGTCAATTTCGATAAAACCATCATAGGTATATGATATACCACTTGCTCTATTATTACTTAAAAGGATATGTCCATTATCTAAAAACTCCATATCTAAAGTATAGTTCTCTGTAAGATACCATACAATATTACCGTTTCCATCATAGGCTGCGGCACTTGTTCCCATCGTTCCGGCTAAAAAATAAATAGGAGAATTTAAGGTAGCATTAGGATTACTTATATCCACTTGTAAATTTCCTTTTGAAATATCTGTAGTATCAATGATGATCTCCTTTTTCTTATCAGCCATTTCTAATGTAACTTTATTTTGGATACCGGCTTGTAATCCATATATTGGAATCGAATGCACTGTACTACTTTCCATTGTTGTGACAAAAGTTCCATTTATAGATACTTTTACTGTTGTATCCTCTGCACTTTGAAAAATAATTAACGCAGTAAGTGGAGAAATTTCATAAGGATTTTTAATAATACAAGGGCTATCAAAAGTACAAGAGGCATTTTCTAATTCTAAACGAATTTCTTCATCTTTCTTTTTTTGAGAATCAACAATATCTCCTTGAGATGAAATTGTCTCTTTATCTATAAAATAACTTTCTATTTGTTTATTTTTTTCATTTTCTTTAATTAGGAAATATCCAATAACCACAGCTACAGCAACGACTAAAATCACTATACAAATGATTAGAATAATTTTCTTTTTCTTCATTTTCCTTCCTCCTTTATGCTAACTTATATGGATCATCTTTAGTTCCTGATCCGCCTTTAAAGGTAAGTGTCTTTTTAAATGGAACGGTCATTGCTGCATTTGTAATGACATCATGGTGTTTCCCAGCTACAGCACTTTGAGTTCTTAAAGAACCATTTGATGCATACACTCCTGAAATATTATCTATATCATTGTTACATTCATAATGATCCGAACTATAACAATAAGGATAGATGGTTGATAAAAGAGTTCCAATCCCTTCCATATAAACTTTATTATAAATTGCATAGTACTCATCTAAATCTAATAGTCCATAACTTGCCTTCATTGTTTTCTCTTTACTATATTTACCATTTGGCAAAGTTTTCACTACGCCAAATGTATAATCTTCCTTGTTTAAATATGTACTTGGAGTAGGAAGAGCATCATAGTACACTTTTAAAGTATGATTGCTTCCTTTGTCTTCACTGTAAATTCCTGACCAGGATGTATTGTACACATTTTCTTTAATACAACGACCATGATCACAGCAATTATCATTAATAATTGAAGTTTGCATGTTATTACTTACGTTTACTCCAAAAGCAGATGTACTATTTACTCTATAAAGTGCAAAGATATTTTCACCATATTGTATGTATACTCCATTATTGCAGTAATTATTTGAAACACTACACTTAGTAATCGCATCAGTCATATTATATTCTGCTTTGAAGCTTGTTATTTCTTCACCTTTTATACCAGCATTATTAGTTAAAACGGTTTTAATATAGTAGGTTTGATTTGCCTTTAATGTTCCCAAATTCACTTCTTCAAAAGAACTTCCATCTTTCCGTTTAATCAATGTAAAATCTTCATTATTCGTGCTAATATATATTTGATAAGCCGCAATACCACTTTCTTTATCTTGTCCTGTAAAATTTAATTTGTAATCTGTATCTTTTGTAATTGTATTTTTAATATCAGTTGGTACAGTATTATCAAAATAATAACTATCTGAACACTTTTTCTCTGAACTGTTTCCAGCTCGATCAAGACCAATTACACAAACTCTTTGAGGATCTTTTGAAGCATTTTTAAATGGAATAGTCGCGACTCCGGCACTATTTAAACCTACCACTTCAGTTGGCTCACAATCATCTTTTGTATAACAGTATAATACTTTATCCGGTGAACTTCCTTCATCGGTTACCGTGATTTTTAAATTTAATTTATTATAGTATTTCGTTCCTTTTTCATATTCTCCTAATGAAAAATCAGAAAGAGTTGGTTTAATGCTATCTACGTTATTAATTTTAATTTCATAATCTGTTAAGGCTTTATTTCCAACTTTATCTTCTACACAGATGTAATAAGTTCCATTATCTAAATTTTCACTTTGAATTCTATTTTCAACAGTTTTTTTGTTTGTTTCATATTCACTTGTATCGCAACTACGGGCTTTTACAATACTATAGTACTCTACACCACTACCATTTCCATCACTTAATTCAAATTCTATTCTTCTTAATGCATTTGTACTAATTGCATTATTTACGACTAAGCTTCCATCGATAACATTTGGATTTTGCAAGTCTACTAAAACATGTTTTTCTACCTGACTCTTTATTTCTGTTCCGCCTATATTTATTGTTATTTCTAGATTGATTGCAACATTTTTTATTTCACTAGTTTCTATTACACAAGTTGATTCATTACTTAAAGAAGCTTCACATTCTCCAATCCATGAAACATTCGAAACATTTGCTTCATATTCCTTGTAATTTTCTTTAAATTCATAACGAACTTTCACAATTTTTTCTCTTAGCCAATCGGTTCCTTCAATGGGTTTTACTTCCTCATCATTTTCGTTATAAAGTTTTAAGGTAACAAGACCATATAGATTCTCTAACTCTTCTTCATTATAACAAGTATCGCTTTCTGTTATACTTACTTCATAGTGATTATCTTTGTATACGGCATTTATAACATCGCATCGCATATCCCTTTTGGTCCTTGGGTCTACAAATATACCCGTTTCGTTATCTGCGGATATCACACCCGACTCTATAAGGCTTTTTACATCAAAAACAAAAGCATGATTTTCTATTGCATAGCTTTCTGCTTTGGCTAGCACTTCTTTCATTTTACTCTCATAGATGTTGGCATTTATATTTTTGCTTACTCCATTATAGATAGGTACGGCAATTATTAAAATTATTGCTAGTATCGCAATCGTAGCCATGATTTCAATTAATGTAAATCCTTTTTTACCATTTTTCATTTTTTTACTCTCCTCTAATTACTCTATAAGTATAACTAATCTCAAATCTTTTTCCAATCACTTTACGCTACATTTTTTTGAAAATGTAAAGTATACAAATTTAAAGTTCTAAAAATTTTGTTTAATTCTCTTCCTTTTTTAATACGCTTAGTTTTTCATAAGCGAGTCGAAAACAAGATAAGAATTTATTTATTTCATCAGTTGTTGTTAAATAAGATAAACTAATTCTTAAAGTACTTGAAGCTCTTTTTTTATCTTTATATACAGCCATGACTGCCGTTGAGATTTCGCCACTTGAACAAGCTGTGTTGGTACTTACATATATTTCATATTCTTCTAAAGCGTGTAAAAATGTTTCGGCTTTGATATTTAGTAGAGAAATATTTAAAATTTGAGGGATACAAATTTTGGTTTGATTAATTTTTATATCTTCATATTTTTTTAATTCATTGACAATTTTTTCATTTAATCTTTTAATAAAATTTTCTCTTTTATCTAGATCGACGGTTGCTAGACGAATGGCTTTAGAAAAAGCAACAATTAAGGGAACTGGTGGTGTTCCTGGATTATAGGCATTTACTTGCCCACTTCCATATAATAATGGTGTGAATGGAACGCGACTATTTTTATAGAAAAGACCGATTCCTTTTGGACCATAAATTTTATGAGCCGTTGCGCTTGCTAAATCGACATCATGAAAACTTACTGGAATTTTCCCTAAAGCTTGAGTCATATCGCTATGAAGGAAGGTATGAGGATTTTCTTTTTTGATAATTTGACGTATCATTTTTAAAGGTTGTCGAATGCCCATTTCGCTATTTACTGCGCAGACACTAACTAAAATGGTATCATCGCGCATTTGATGTTTTAAGACTTCAAAATCGATTAACCCTTCTTCTGTATTATCAATATAACCAATTTCAAAACCAATATTTTTTAAGTATTTACAAATGTTATAAATGGAAGGATGTTCGAGTTTAGAAACTAAAATGTGATTTCCATATTTCATATTGGCTAAAGCTGTTCCAATAAGGGCTAAATTATTGGACATTGTTGCCCCAGAGGTAAAAGTAATCTCACTTTCTAAGACATTAAAAATATCACTAATTTGTTTTACTGCGCTGTGCATCAACGCTTTGGATTTCACTCCTAAACTATGAAGCGAATTCGGGTTTCCCATAAAATCTTTGGTTGCCCTTGTATAAGACTCCAAAACATCATAAGCTACAGGGGTAGTTGCTGAATAATCTAAATATATCATACTTCTTCACTTTCCTTTATTAAAATGGATTCTATTTGTTCCCAATCATAGACTCTTCTGATTCCTAATTTTTCTAGTTCTTCAAAAGAGTATTTTTGATTATGTAGTTGGTCAATTAAAAGTTTGGTTTCGCCATATCCTTTTAAGTTTGCTACTTTATCATCTATTTTAATATCACACATAATTACATCTTTAGAACCGGTTAGAATAATTTTCTTAGGGTCAATATAAGGCATATTTTCTAAAATCCACTCATATTTATATTTGGCCATAATGCTACTTTCTTTTATACGTCTTCGGTCAACAAATGCCGTCACAATATAAATTTCATAATACCTTGCAAGCCTTTCAATTACCTCTAAAGCTTTCGGCATAATTTCAGTGTGTTTATAAATATTAACATTTTGATAGAAATAATCTAAGAATTTTTCTTTTTCTTCTTCATCCATAACATCTTCGACATAATAATGGGGAATATCTGTGTACTTATAATCGGTTTTTAAGTATTCGTTGACGGCTTCTAAATAACCACCTTCACAAATCGTTTCATCTAAATCAATCATTAACTTCTTCATTAGTTGCACTCCTTTTTAATTTTGGTATTCATCCATTAATTTTTTATAGATACCAGGTTCAATAATATTAATGGAATGAATAGCTGTTTCTAAGGCATTTTTAAATTTTCCTTGAAAAAATAATTTCTCGGCTTTGGTAAGACCAATATCAACTTCAGTATTGATCGGACGATATCTATTCCCATAGACAATCGCCGTTTCAGCCATTTTAGCCGTTTTCACAATTTCTTTGGTTGTATTATATACTTTTAAAACTAAATCTCTAGCTGTATCTACTCTTGTGTTTAAAACTTTAATTGAAATCGGTGTCTTTTCTAATTCTTGAACCATATTCGAAATAGCTTCTGTTGCTTCGCCTAATTCGACAAAGTAATTTTCTGGAATCATCGGTAGTTTAAATGATTTTATACCAACTTTAGCAGATTCTAAAATTTGCTTCATTTCATCTAATTGTTCTCGAGCTCGTAATTCGTCTTCTTTTAAACTTCCTAAACTGCGTAAAGCAACTTCTAATTTTTCTTCCGTTTTTAAAACTTTAATATTTAAAAGCTCCATTAGTTTTCCTAAGTGTGAATAGGAACTTTTTTTACTTCTTCCATCATCAATGATATCGTCATACTCGCCTCTTTCGCTAGCAAGCTCTTCTTTAATTTGAAAAACCACTTCGACATCTTGATCACTTAAATCGTAACTATATTTTATATCATCTAATCTTTTTAACAAAGTATCATTAATTTTCGTTAATTTAGTAATTTTAATTAAAATAGTTCTTAAATAATCGTTATAAATTTTTCGAGAAATTTTTTCTTTATCAAATTCATTATAAATGGAATCAAAGTAATCAAGCATTGTTTTTAATTCAAAAATAGAATCTTCAATATTTAAAACATTTAATCTTTGAAATATATCCGTGATTTTTTTACTAGACTCGGTTACGTTATAAGGAATATTTAAGTAGTCTAAGTTATAGCCATCTTTTTCCATTTTCTTACTAATATTTGTTATATCGGTAATTTTTCTCGGAATGATATTTTTTCCTAGCATGATGATTGTTGGGGCTTCATCGATTACTAATTTTAGATTGCCAATTAAATCATCAATGGCTTTGACGATTTTACTTACTTCTTGATAAGATTTGTTTTCCATAGCCACTTCAAAAGCACTGAAAAGTTTATCAACATTTTCAAATTGTAGTTCTAAAGGAGAAGAAACAAGATTATAATCATTTTTATTTTCTTGATATTTCATTAATATTTCTCGATAACTGGCTTTTAATTTGGTAATGGTTTCGCGATTTCTTTCTTCGCTTAAAGTTATCTCTTTAATTTCTTCTAATAAAAAGTTTGCTTTTGTTCTTACATAATAAATATCCATTTCAATTTCGGATAATTTCTTTTTGATAGTTTTATAATCTTTTTTGGCATAAATTTCTTCGGCTTCCAAAAGAGCATCCGTAATTCTTGGGATGTCACTTTCTTTGATTTTTTGGAAACGTTTTTGCCAAAGAGCCAAAGTATCTTTCATGTTTGAATTGCTAATTAAAGGTTCTACTTTATTTAATTCGGCAATTAATGAAGCGGAGATAATTAGATTTTTATCTCTTTCTAATTCATCCATTTGTTTACGAATTGTTGTTTTATCTCTTTTATTTAAAAGATTTAGAGTAACTATAATTAAAGCAACGGTTACGATGTAATACGCAATTCCAAGAATAATTATAAATTCAATGCTCATGGATGACCCTCCTACTCTTACATACATATTTTATCATATTTTGACATATTTAGAAGAAATTTTTCAAGAAATATGAAAAAAAGACTCATGAAGTCTTTTAAGGTTTAACTTAAAAAGAAATTTTAATTAACTAAATCGGTATAATAGATTATTTCTTTGTTTAAAGATTTTGCATATCGCCACTTTCATAAAATGTTGATTGTTTATCTTGAGCAATTGTAATTATGCCGCATCCGTGATCAATCATTATTCGATTTGCAAATAACATAGCGACTCTTTTGTTACCATCAATAAACATTTGTTTTCGCATAATATAAAGCATTACTTCAATCGCAGTTTCTGTTGTAGATTTTGAAGCACTATCCAATATTTCGTTTAATTCTTCTTGTATTTGACTTTCAATTGGAAAGTTTGGTTGCCAATTTGTACCACCATACGGACAGGAGTATTTCGAAGATGCCCTAAAAGTGAATCTGGAACTAATTTGTCTAGAGCATATTTATGAATACTACATAAAGTGTAATAATCATATTTTATTTCTTCTGTTTTTAAAATAAATTGCCAAACGTATTTCAAATTATTAATAGCAAGTACTTCATTGACGGTTAAACCATTTACTATTCCGCCATCATAAATCGCTTGTGTTTCTGAATAAGTTATTTCTATTCCTTCTAAATTTGCACTTTTCCAAATATAATCTATAATATTTCTTTTGGCTAGGAAAATATTTTCTTCTCGTGTGATATGAAACTTTTTGCATTTTGTCCTCCTGTTTTATTATATCAGTCTTTTAAATAAAAAACAGTAGAAATTTTTTGCGAGAAAAAGAAAATAGATTTTGAAATACTTTAATTAAGCAGAAGTTATAAAAAAATCAAGATTCTAATTTCTTGATTTCTTCAATGCTTAAACCAGTTGATGCGGCAATTTTTTCTATCGGTATATCTAATTGTTTTAGATTTGTGGCAATTTCAATTTTTTCCTGTTTACTACCCTGTAAAAATCCTTTCTCTTCAGCTGCATATAATTCCGTGTTTCTGATTTTTCTCTCATCTTCTTCTTTAGTCATAAATTCTCTAAATCTTGGATCTTCATTTACTTTTTCTAAATCTTTCATATACTTTTTTACCTCCGGACTTTTCTTTGATACTTCTTCTAGTTCCTCTTTTTCTAAATCAAGCAGAATCAGATATAAGTATTCTTTGATCTTTTCTTCGTCTTTAGTATACCAATACTCCATTATTTTGTCCATATTGTATTCAATAACCTGGAAGTTTTCGACAAACTTTTTTTGGTTCTTATCTTGTATTTCATAAACTCTTAGTATTTCTTCATCATTTTTGATTCCATAAGTTAAATTAATCTGAATGATATAGATGTCTTCACGGTAGTATTTTCCGATTTCGGTGTAATGAGCATAGGTGTCACAGTGGTAGGCTAAATTCCTCACATGCAGATAATCTTTTACAGAACTGTTTATCTCAATTGCTACTAAACCGATATCCGTTTCTAATAAAACATCTACGTATTTTCTTCGGACATGAATATTTCCTGAATTTTTTTCCGTATTTAACACTTTTTTGATTTCATGAATAGCTACATTTTTTAAAGCAACTTTTAATAACTCCTTTAATAAATCTTCATTTTCTTCTTTTAAGAAGATTTCTTTAAATACTCTGTCATATTTTGCCGTATAAAATTTTTCTTTTGTTTCTATCATAAATATATCTCTCCGTTTCTTGGAGAGATATTCTAGATATTCTTTTCTTTTCTATCAAGAGCTTTTTTTGATAGGTTTTGTCGCACAATGAGTTGTATTGTCGAATTTTTAGGGATCAATTTATCTTTTTATTCATTTTTCTTGATAAATGTATTTATATGTTTTATGATTTTAATTTTTTCTATTAAAAAATTTTAATTCTTACTTTTATGCACTTATTTCATTTAGGCGTTGCTTTACTAATATTTACTACTTTTAAAATAAAAAAGAATATATTGATATACTTAGCTAAAACATATAATAACATCTTGCTTTTTGTGTTACAATAACAATTGATTTTGAAAGAAATTAAGGTGTATTAAATGAATAATAGTCCAAACTTTGAACAACTGCTATTGAATGCAATCAACAAATGTGATGGAATTTTTGTTGAAGATATAGCCAAAGATTTTCAATTATTATATCCATTTACAACAGAAAATATTAATGGTTATATAAGGTATTTTAAGTTATATAATAAAACATTATTAACTGTAGGTTCTTCAGGCGATCAAATTATAAATGCAAGTTTATTTGACTGTAAAGATATAGTTTGTTTAGATATTTGCCCTTATACAAAATTTTATTTTTACTTAAAATTAAGTTGCTTATTAGAATTAAACAGAGACAAGTTTCTTAAATTTTTATGTTATAAATATAAAGCATTTAGAAATAATGAATTAGCTTTTCATAAAAGTGATTACCAAAAAATCAAGTCAACTTTACGATTATTAGATTATGAATCTTACTTATTTTGGGATGAATTATTTTCAAGCTTTAGAGAATTAGATATCCAAAAGAATTATTTTATTTTGACGAGAACAAGATGGATGTAATAATTAAAAGTAATTCTTACTTACAAAATAATATAGCATATGACGAAGTGCGCAGAAAAATAATGAAAACACGAATAGAATTTATTAACGATAATATATTAAAAATAAAAATAGATAGATTATTTGATGTCATATGGCTTTCAAATATTGGAACATATCTTTCAAGACATTTTGTAAAAATAATGGTAGATAAAATGTCAAAAAATTTAAATGATGAGGGGATGCTTCTAATTAGTTATTTATATAAAACAGTTAAAACCACTAAATATCAACAAGATTGGAATCCAATATATAATTTAGAAAAAACATTTAACATATTACAAGAATATAGCCCTAAATTAATTTCATTTATCGGTGTAGATGGCATTTCATTTCATGACAATACTATAAAGAATTCAATACTGGTATATACCAAAGGTAAAAATTCGTAATATTCAAAAATTAAAAGACGCTATTTTATTTCTGAAAAATTCGTGCTTGATACTTTCTCTAATTTCACTAAGCTTTTATGGCTAATAATCTTTTCGGGATTTGTTCGCCAATAGTTTGCAATATCTAATTTGGCATAGACATTGGCAAATAAAGAAACATTCATGGTTTAAGCTTTTTTTCCATCATTAAACACCAACAAAATTTTAGCTGTTTATTCTCTTTTCTACCCTTGTTCTTTTTATTAAAACAATTTAATAGTAACCTAATTTCGATAATCTAAGATCGTAAAAATCATTTAAAAATATGAGTCTTTGTTTTCATTTATGAATTCTTCAACTTGTTTCCAACATTTTTCTTTTTATCTCGTTTTAGGAATAAACCCTTCAACAAGTTTATATTTTTCACGATTTTTAATATATAAGTAACCAAAAATGGAAAAAGTAATGGCACCGATAAAATTAACAAGTAAGTCTTCCATCGTATCATTTAAACCAATATCTACATATCCATCAAACCGCATTTCTTTTTTTATCCCATCTTCTTCATATATGATGGTTGTGTTTTCAATGTTTTTTATAATAACCGGAATATTCTCGCCACTTTCATTTAATGTCACTGAAGAAATTTGATTTACGATTTTATCTTTTTGCATATCATATTTCAAAAACTTATCGACACCATACTCAAAGAATTCCCATAAGACTCCTATAGTCATTGAAAAACAAAAAGCAACTAAAGCTACATAAATAGGACTTAATTTAAAAGTTTTTTTCTTCGGCTTCTTTTCATTTAAAATATCAACCAAAGAAAAGCCAATTGCCCCACACAAAAAGCCATTTAATGTATGAAGTAACATATCCCAATAAGGAAATATTCCATAAAAGTTTTGAATCTCGCCAAGTATTTCGGCGGCAAAAATAAAAAGTAAAATCACAATTTCTAATGGTGTAGGAAGATCTATTTTCAACTTTTTATCTATAAAAAAAGGCACTAAAAACAAAAATAAAGTTAATAAGCAAACGAAAACCGCTTCCCAGTTACGATGGAATATTTGAATAATCATGACCAAAAGAACTAAAAGTCGTAATGAAAAGTATACAGCTAAGGTTTTCTTATCAAAATATTCAATGTTTTTTTTAATAAATTTATGCATTCTAACTTCATTCCTGTTCTAAAATTTCTTTGATAATATCTTTTTCATTATTGATATTTTGAAGACTTGTTAAAATTGTCTCTTTTTTATTCTCGCTAAAACCGGTAATGGCTACATCATTAATTATGAGTAATGGAATGCCTGTAGAAGAAACAGCTAACTCTTCTCTTACTTTTTGCATTAAAGCTTGATTTTCTTCATTATGCCAAACTTCTAAAGCATATAGATTAAAACTTTCCTGATAATCACCATAAATTTCTTCAAAAAATTCTAATTCTTTTTCACAATAAGGGCAACCATCTCCCCAAAACAAATAGACATTAGGGGTTTCGTCAAAAGTAAGATCTTTAATCTCGGCATTCTCTTTAAAAACCCCATTTTTTTCTTCAGGTATTTCTTCTTCTAAATCTTTGACTTCTTCCTTTTCTACATCTATCACTTCTTCATTTACCTTGTCATGATCTTCTTGGCTTTCATTTTCTACGACTGTTTGTTTCGGATAAAAAAGACGACCTATCCCTATCCCGCTTACTCCGATTATTAGAATGATAAGAATTGCTAATAAAATTTTTTGTTTCATATTTTTCCTTCTTTCTTTTGGTAATTTTAATTATTAAAACGAAGTAAGTATCCATCTGGGTCTTGTATTAAAAACTCTTTATCTTGATAAATCTTTGTCCCCACTCGATATTCATTTGTTGTTAAAGGTCTAAAAACAGGAATTTTTAAATCAAGAATTTTTTGATAGTACTTTTCAATATCTTTCATGGTCATACTAATATTTATCCCTCTTCCAAAAGTATATTCTAAGTCTGCAACTTTCCAATTTTCATTTATTTCTTCAATCATAATTTGATTTTTTTCTAACTCTAAGAAATAAAATTTATTTTCTTTTCGCTCATAAACAATTTTAAAACCGATATTTTGATAAAAGCTCAAACTTTTTTCAATAGAAGTAACACTTAATTCTGGAATTAAGGAATTAAATTTTATCTTTTTGGCTTGCATTTTTTCTTCTTTCTAGGTTTTCTAATTGCCAATTAAACGTGCTTAATAAAGCGGCTGAAATAATTATTCCACCAATTATATCCGTAACCCAATGAACTCCCGATAGAAAACGAGTAACGACAAGTAAAATCATTAAAAGGACCGTACATTTTTTAAAAATTTCCCGTTTTTTTTGATTTTTGATAAAATATTTGCTTATAAAAACAGCACTTCCACAGATGCACAACGAAAGCATAGTATGAGATGATGGATAAGATGCTTCTAACATATCATCAATTAGAATTGGTCGATAATTGATGGCGAGTTTTTCAAAAAGTAAATAAATGATGAGAACAACAACATAAAATGCACCAAGAAGGAAAAGTTCTGGGTCAACTTTTTTTAAACTTTTTCTTTTTATCCATTCATATAAACCAACGAAAGCAAAGACTAAAGCAAGCAAGATGGCCATAATTCCTAAAATTTCACTTATTTGATACCAGACTTGATTATATTTTATATTTTGAGAAAAGAAATGATTTATCGAACTTAGTCCAACAAATGAATTATTTGGTCCAATTGCTTTTACATCTACTGTTTTGATAATTATCGTAAAAAAAACGGCGAGAATAATTAAAGATATACTAAGAACACTTTTTTTGATTTTCATAACACTACTTCCTTTATTTTTCATTTACTTCTTTATTTTATCATTGATTTATTTTTTCTAAAAGAACTTTTTTTATATTGTATTTCTTTTCTAGATCTAGATATATTTTCTCCTTATTTTTAACTGAAATTTCAATCATTTTTGCTTTTTTATCTTCTAAAACATTGGTAATCTCTTGATATTTAAAAATTCCTACTTTTCCATCATATAAAACAATAATATGGTTATCTGTTAAAAATAAGGTGTCTTCGTTCCAAAACAAGACTTTTTCTTTGAAAATATTTAAATCTGTATTTTTAATAGTTTCTTCTATTTTTTTACTGTTTTTATAGACAATGCTTTTTTCAAATACTTTTAAAAGAAAAATTACTTCAAAAACAAAATAGCCATAAAAATTGTTTTGATAACTGATTAGAAATAACAATATAAATAAGAAACAAGCCATAAAAATATATAAAATTTTATCTATTTTGGCATCAATAACGTATTCATGAATAAATTTTAGTTTTGACATAGGTTCACTTCCTTTTTCTATTATACATAATTTTTAGAAATAGGCTATTTTTTAATAAATTTTTTTTAATTTTTCATTTTTTTACTTACTTATTATAAAATACAGTGAAAAAATATGCTAGAAAACGTGAGAAAAAAGCTTGTCAAATAAAATTGGTTATGATATCATTATATTGCTTTTAGAAGTTTTGGCGAGATAGCTCAGCTGGCTAGAGCGATCGGTTCATACCCGATAGGTCGGGGGTTCGATCCCCTCTCTCGCTACCAAAATGTTTTTTTACTAGGTATTACACCTAGTTTTTTTCTTGGGAATGTCTATTATGATGTTTCCATCTTTTTTATTTTGAAAATAAATGCTATCATTATCTAAATATCAAGTTTGTAGAAAAGATTGGAGAATGTAATTATGGCTTTTGATTATAAAAAAGAATATAAAGAATTTTATATGCCAAAGAATAGACCTAGTATTGTTGAAATCCCTAAAATGAATTATATTGCAGTAAGAGGAACTGGAAATCCTAATGAAGAAAATGGAGATTACCAAAATACAATAGGATTATTATATAGTATTGCTTATACAATTAAAATGAGTTACAAAGTGACACATAAAATTGATGGTTTCTTTGAATATGTTGTTCCACCATTAGAGGGATTTTGGTGGCAAGATGGTATGAAAGGAACTATTGATTATAAAAATAAAAGTGTAATGCACTTTATATCAATAATTCGGTTACCAGATTTTGTAACAAAGAAAGATTTTGACTGGGCTGTTGAAGAAGCAACGAAAAAGAAAAAACAAGATTTTTCAAGAGTTGAATTTTTCACTTATGATGAAGGTATTTGCGTTCAATGTATGCACTTGGGTTCTTATGATGATGAACCTGCAACTGTTGATTTAATGCATAAATTTGCAAAAGAACAAGGATATGAATTAGATATAACAGACACTAGATACCATCACGAAATATATATGAGCGATCCAAGAAAATGTGATATAAGTAAATTAAAGACAGTTATAAGACACCCAATTAAGAAAATAAAATAAAGCATAAATTACAATAAGAAAGTGAAAGATAATTTTGAAAAATGGAATAATTTTATATCAATCAAAATATGGAGCAACAAAAAAATATGTAGATTGGCTTGTAGAAGAAACAAAGTTTGAAATTATTGTTACAAGCAAAGCAAATATAAATAAGGTAAAGCAATATGATTTTATTATATTAGCAGGTGGGATATATGCTTCTGGAATTTCTGGATTATCTTTTCTAAAAAAGAATTATAATGATATTAAAGACAAGAAAATAGCAGTATTTTGTGTAGGTGCATCTCCTTATGAAGAAAAAGCATTTAAACAAATTTGTGAGCATAATTTAAAAAATGATATAAAAGATATTCCTATGTTTTATGGTCGTGGAGCTTGGGATGAAGAAAAAATGACATTTAAAGATA
>CALVUM010000020.1 GCA_944363605.1 uncultured Bacilli bacterium | reverse complement strand
GATTTAAAGGTATGGTCAAAAAAGTAGAAGATTTAACAGGCAATGGAGATTTCATTTTATACTATGATTTAGAAGAGAAACACAAAGAAGACAATGAAGGTTCTTATGAATTAGGAGTTGAACGTGGAGGACAAAAAAAACAAATGGAAATTGCTAAAAAAATGTTAGCAAAAAATAAAGACGTAGAAGAAATTATAGAATTTACTGGCTTAACAGAAGAGGAAATTAAAATCCTAAAAGAGCAATAAAAATTCCTAAACAAAATAAATAAAAGAAATCGAATTTGTGGGTAGAATTCTTTTCTTTTTTTTGATAGAATACATTTAGAGAATAAAAGGTGATAGCAATGTTTCAGTCTTCAGAGTTAAAAGTATTTCAATTTTTTGATAGTAATCGTTTTTTAGGAATTATTAGATATAATCCTAATATTCAGTATAAAACTTTGATGATTAGACCGTTTATACGTGTGGGAAGAAGAGAGATCGTGTCAGTTGGTCGTGTGAATTATGCGTATTTAGATACTTTTATTATGAAATCTTTAAATGACATTTATGCCCATTTAAATGAAGGAAAAGATCAAGAACTTATTCGTAAAAAAATTATTGAATATCAAGAATTATATGTGCTGTGGCAAAAAATTGCTATAGCAAGGCAGAATAATGATTTAAATATATCCAGTTATTATGATGATTTAATTTATCGCTTATACTTAAAAGGCTATCAAAATTAGATGGCTTTTTCTTTTCTTTTTAAAATGTGATACAATGAAAGTGGTGATTCAAGTTGCAGCAAATTATTGGTAAAATTAAATCTACAATTTTTCAAAGTGATACAGGTTTTTTTGTGGGAACATTTCGTATAAAAGAAACACCTACTGAAGAGTTACAAGAATTAGTAAATAAAACAATAACGATAACCGGTTTACTTTTAGAACCGAATGAGGAAGAAGTTTTTGAATTGACGGGAATTTATCAAAAACATGAAAGATATGGATATCAATTTCAATTTCAAAGTTATGATAAAAAAATACCTGAGGGGAAAGATGCAATAGTAGACTTTTTGGCAAGTCCGTTAATTAAAGGATGTGGAGTCAAAACCGCTAGACAAATTGTTGAAACTTTGGGCGAGAAAACCTTAGAATTAATTAAAGAAAATCAAGCAAATCTTTTATTAGTTCCTGGTATGACTGCCAAAAAAGCTTCGAACATTTATTTAAGTGTTCTTGCCCATTCTAGAATTGATGATATGCTAGTCACATTACGCGCGAAAGGTTTTACGATGCAGGAAGCTACAAAGTTAGCAAAAATATATCAAGATAAAACCTTAGTCTTTTTGGAAGAAAATATTTATTTTTTTAAAGAATATATTTCTTTTGAAAAATTAGATCGTATCTTTTTAGAGACTCATGATCCTTTGGATGAAACAAGAATTTTAGAGTGTATTATCGAAGCAATGGAAAGAAGAAGTACTAGTAGTGGTGATACATATTCCTATTTAGAGGAAATTAAAGATGCATTAAAGACGTATTTTAAAATTCTTATGTTGGATGAGGATTTAGAAAGCGCACTTAAAGTATTAGAAGAAAAAGAACGTATTATAAAAGAAGATGAGAAAATCTTTTTAATAGATTATTATCAAATGGAAACGGATATTGCTCATATTTTAGGAAGAAAGCTAACGTATCCGAAAAAAGAATTACAAAAATTTTCTTCGAAATTAGAAGAATTAGAAAATTTACTGGGTGTTAAATATAATAAAGAACAACAAGAAGCTATTAAATCGGCGTTAGAAAATCCAATTTCGATTATTTCAGGAGGTCCTGGGACTGGGAAAACGACAATTGTTCATGCAATTACCAAAATGTTTATTGAACTATATCATTTAAGTCCGATTGATATTAATAGTACAATTGCTTTAGTCGCACCGACTGGAAGAGCGGCTAAAAAATTAGCTATGAGTACCCATTTACCAGCAATGACTATTCATCGGTATTTGAAATGGAATAAGGATACGAATGATTTTGGGGTAAATGAAGATAATAAAAATTATCATAAATTAATTATTGTTGATGAAACTAGTATGATAGATACTTATTTATTTTCATCACTTTTAAAAGGAACTTTAGAAAGTGCTCAAATAATTTTAGTTGGCGATACCTTTCAACTACCGAGTGTGGGAGCAGGGCTAATATTAAACGATTTAGTTTCGTCGAACCTGTTTGCTTATACTTCTTTAGAGACCATTTATCGTCAAAGCGAAAATTCCTACATTCCATATTTAGCTAAAGAAATTAAAGAACATCAATTAGATTCTTCTTTTAAAGAAAAAAAAGACGATTATAATTTTATTACTTGTGAAAGCAAACAAATTAAAGAACTTTTAAAGCAAATTATTGAAAAAAGCATTGAAAAAGGATTAAAAGTCGATGATATACAAGTTTTAGTTCCTATGTATAAAGGGGAAAATGGAATCGATAATTTAAATGTCGTTCTTCAAGAGCTTTTTAATCCCAAAACTTTAGAAAAAAAAGAAATTTCTTATTTTGATGTTGTTTACCGGGAACAAGATAAGGTTTTGCAACTAGTTAATAATCCGGATTGTAATGTTTATAATGGGGACATTGGGTATATTACAGCTATTAAAGAAATAGAAGGAAAAAAAGGAGTCGATGTTTTTATTGATTTTGATGGGAATCAAGTAGTGTATGCCAAAGAGGATTTAAATAATATTAAACATGCGTATGCAATTACAATTCATAAAAGCCAAGGAAGTGAATTTCCTCATGTGATTTTACCTGTAAGTAAAAATTATTATAAAATGCTTTATAACAAGCTTATTTATACAGGCGTATCAAGAGCAAAAAAAAGTTTGGTAATAATTGGCGAGGAAAATTCCTTTTTATTAGCTATTTCTAATGATTATTCCACAAATCGCAAGACAAATCTACTTTCAAAACTCTTGAATTGTGTGAAATCATGAGTATAATTTTTTCAATTTCGGACAACCTATAAATGAGGTGAAATGAATATGAAAAATATGATAATTGGTATGGGTATTGGTATGGCCGGCGGAATGGCTGTAGCATCCTATATGTTAACGAATCCAAAAACAAAGCATGAAGCAAATAAAATGATAGATGATGCAGTTACAAGCGCAAGTGTTGCGATGAATGATTTAAAGAAAACTATGCGCCGTAAATAAAAGCAGGAATATTCCTGTTTTTTCATACATAGAGTTTTATATGAAAATTTTTCTTCTTCTTATTTGCATCATTTTGTTTTTGGATATTTGTTGTTGTGTGGTAGCAAAAAGAAAATGAAAATGTGAGAGACCTGTTTTAGGTCTTTTTTTCTTGAAAAAGAAATTGTTAAATGCTAGGTAAATATCTTTATTTTTTGTTGACAAGGTATTTAATTCTGCATATAATGTATATTGCAAGGCGCCATACAAAATAAAAAACGGAGGGCTTTATGAAAGAGGAAAAAATATTGTTTCAGATAAAATCTTTAGAAAAAAAGATTGTGCAGTATTTTTTACAGGATCAGACACTTGTATTTCCTTATCGGAAAATTTCAAAACCGACACCAACACAGATGCAAATTATTGATTATTTAGTAAAACACTCTGATGAGGATGTTTATCAAAGGGATTTAGAACAAGTTTTTTCTTTGAAACGCGCGACAATTTCAGGAGTGCTTCAAACAATGGAAAAAAACGGTTTGATTTCTCGGGAAATGGCTAATAAGGATGCAAGAATGAAAAAGATTTTATTAAATGAACAGACGAAAGAAATCTTTTTACAAGGAAATGCAAAGTTAACTGAGGTAGAGAATATTTTATTAAAAAATATTTCTTCTCAAGATGTAAAAACTTTAGAAAAAGTTTTAAAACAAATGAAACAAAATATAGAGAAGGCATTAAAATAACCTTTGATATGGCGACTTACAAATGAAAGGAAGGAAAAAATGTTTAAATTACTTAAACAATTGAAGAAAAAAGATTGGCTACTTATAGTAGTTTGTATACTATTTATCGTGCTTCAAGTTTGGTTAGATTTAAAAATGCCAGATTATATGTCACAAATTACAACTTTAGTACAAACAGAGGGTAGTCAGATGTCCGATATTTTATTAAATGGGGGCTATATGCTTTTATGTGCTTTTGGCTCTTTACTCGTAGCCATTGTTACTGGATATTTTGTGGCAAAAGTAGCCGCGAATTTTTCCAAAAATTTACGGAAAAGAATTTTTGATAAAGTAGAAGATTTTTCGTTACAAGAAGTTAAAAAGTTTTCAACAAGTAGTTTGATTACCAGAACAACAAATGATGTGACTCAAATTGAGATGCTAATTGCTATGGGTATGCAAATGCTCATCAAAGCTCCGATAACTGCAGTCTGGGCCATCACGAAGATTTTAAACAAAAGCTGGCAATGGAGTGCTTTAACAGGAGTAGCTGTAGTTATTTTATTAAGTGTTATAGGAACTCTAATCGCGATTATCTTACCAAAATTCAAAGTAGTTCAAAAATTAATTGATAAGATTAATGGAATTACAAGAGAAAATTTAACTGGAATTCGAGTTGTAAGAGCTTTTAATGCTGAAGAATTTCAAGAAGAAAAATTTCGCGAAGTGAATAATGATTTGACGAATTTACAATTGTATAATCAAAAGAAACTCGCGATTATGCAACCAATTATGTATTTAGTTATGTATGGGTTAACTTTAGGAATCTATCTTATTGGAGCATATTTAATTCGTGATGCAGGACTTTCATTAAAACTTAGTTTGTTTAGTGATATGGTAGTATTTAGTTCCTATGCCATGCAAGTTATTATGTCGTTTTTAATGCTTGCAGTTATATTTATGATTGTTCCAAGAGCTTCTGTATCAGCAAAAAGAATTAATGAAGTGTTAGATGAAGAAATCGATATCAAAGATATGGTAGAAGTTAGTAAAAAAACAAAAGAGGTTGGAACAGTTTCCTTTAAAAACGTTTCTTTTAAATATGCGGATGCAGATGAATATATATTAAAAAACATTTCTTTTGAAGCGAAAAAGGGCGAGACAGTAGCATTTCTTGGTTCAACAGGTTCAGGTAAAAGTACACTTTTAAATTTGATTCCAAGGTTTTATGATGCTACAGAGGGAGAGGTACTTGTCGATGGCGTGAATGTCAAAGATTATAAACAAGAAGATTTACATAATATTTTGGGATATGTTCCTCAAAAAGCTGTTTTATTTAAAGGAGCTATAAAAAGTAATGTTGCTTATGGAGAAAATGGTAAAAAAATTACAGATAAGAAAATTGAGGAGGCAATTCACGTTGCTCAAGCGGATGATTTTGTTCTTAAATTGGATGACAAATACGAACATGCGATAGCTCAAGGAGGAACCAATGTATCGGGTGGGCAAAAACAACGTTTATCGATAGCCCGAGCAATTGCCAGAAACCCAGAAATTTACTTATTTGATGATTCATTTTCCGCATTGGATTATAAAACAGATGCAACTTTACGTAAGGAATTAAAGAAATATACAAAAGATGCGACCACGCTCATTGTTGCTCAACGAATCGGGACTGTCATGAATGCTGACAAAATTTTAGTTTTAGAAAACGGAGAATGTGTAGGTATGGGTACACATAAAGAATTATTAAAAGATTGCGAAGTTTATAAGCAAATTGCTTTATCGCAATTATCAAAGGAGGAGTTAGAGAATGCATAATAGAGGTCCAGCTGGAGCGCCTGCCAAATCTTTTAAAGACGCGATTAAAAGACTTTTTCAAGAATTGGAAGGCTATCGAAAATTAGTTTTCTTGGCGATACTTTTAGCTATTTTAGGTTCTATTTTGTCTATATTAGCTCCGGATCAATTAGCAAATTTAACCGATGAAATTTCAAGTGGCTTAGTTATTAATAGTGAAAATTTACAACTTGTCGGAGAAAAAATTACTGAAAACGTTCGTGCAGAAAAAATTGGGGCAATTTTACAACCAAATTTGAATGAGAAAAATTTAGGTCAAATTCTTGCTGATCCAACGATTTCTACTGAAGAGAAAGAAGCTTTACAAAATATTTTGACGAGTGAGAATATGTCAATGGAAACTTTTTCTCGTCTTTCAAATACCGTATTAGATAAGATTTTGACAACTACAATTTATGATGGTGTGGAAATAACAAAAGAAGATAAAATAGCTTTCTTTGGTTTATTAAAAGGTGAAGATGCATCTTTAAGTAATGAATTTGTAAGTGTCGTATTTCCAGCAATCGAAGTTTCTGATGTCACCATTTCTAGCGAAGAGCAGTATTCTTTTGTGAAGACGTTTGGCTCATTAACAGAAGATATGGATACATTAACTCTTTATCAAAAAATGGATGATTTACCAGATAGTATTGAAAGTTTAATCGCCCCATCAATGAATATGGATGCTATTTTGAAAATTGTTTATATTTTGGTAGCTATGTATGTTTGTAGTGCACTATTCACATATATTCAAGCTATTTGTATGACAAATGTGTCTAATAAATTTGCTCGCGATTTAAGAGAGAGAATTTCAAAAAAAATTAATGCTTTACCTTTAAAATATTTTGATAAACATTATACTGGAGATACATTATCACGCGTTACGAATGATGTCGATACAATTCATCAGTCTATGAACCAATCTCTTGGCTCATTAGCAAGTAGTATTACGCTATTTCTAGGAACGATCTTTATGATGTTTGTTACAAATTGGATTTTAGCGCTTACAGCCATTATTTCTAGTTTGCTAGGATTTATTGGGATGCTCTTTATTTTAAGAAATAGTCAAAAATACTTTGTGAAAAGACAAGAAGAGTTAGGAAATTTAAATGGGCACATTGAAGAGATTTATTCAGGATTAAATGTTGTGAAAGTGTATAATGGCAAAAAAGCATCGGATGAAAAGTTTGATACCTTTAATCAAAACGTTTGTGAAAGTAGTTACAAGAGTCAATTCTTATCGGGTCTTATGATGCCAATGATGAATTTTATCGGAAATTTTGGCTATGTCATGGTTTGTATTGTCGGGGCACTTTTAACTATGAATAATGTGATTTCTTTTGGCGTTATTGTAGCTTTCATTAGTTATGTAAGATTATTTACTTCTCCATTATCGCAAATTGCTCAAAGCTTAACTTCTTTACAATCAACAGCTGCTGCAAGTGAAAGAGTTTTTGAATTCTTAGACGAAGAGGAAATGCCTAGTGAAAAAGATTTTGTGGATAGTTTAGATGAGAAGAAAGTTAAAGGAAATATTGAATTTTCGCATGTTGTCTTCAAATATGATGATGCTGTAGAACCAACGATTAAAGATTTCACAGCTAAAGCAAAAGCAGGTCAAAAAGTTGCAATTGTAGGTCCGACGGGTGCCGGAAAAACAACTATGGTAAATTTACTTATGAAATTTTATGATATCAATGGTGGGGATATTTTAATTGATAATGTATCAACGAAAAAAATTACTCGCGAGAATATTCATGATTTATTTACAATGGTGTTACAAGATACTTGGCTTTTTGAAGGAACCATTAGACAAAATATTGTATATAATCGTGAAAATGTATCTGACGAAGAAATTTATAAAGTTTTAAAGAAAGTCGGTTTAGATCACTATATTAAAACTTTACCGGATGGTTTGGATACATTAATTGGCGAGAATGACGATTTATCTGCTGGAGAAAAACAACTTCTTACCATTGCAAGAGGAATGATTAATGATTCGCCATTCTTAATTTTAGATGAAGCAACAAGTAATGTTGACACAAGAACGGAAGAGTTAGTAAGTAAGGCAATAGATGAATTAATGAAAGGAAAAACATCTTTCATCATCGCTCACCGTTTGTCTACTATTAAAAACGCTGATTTAATTTTAGTCATGCGTGACGGGAATATTGTAGAACAAGGTGGTCATGAAGAACTCTTAAAGAAAAAAGGCTTCTATGCAGACTTATATAATAGTCAATTTGAATTATAGAAAGAAGGCATGAAATGAAAAATATTGTTATTACAATTGGTCGAGAATTTGGTTCAGGGGGGAAATACATTGGCGAAGAAGTGGCTAAAAGATTAGGTATCAAGTTTTATGATAAAGAGCTTTTAAATGAAATTTATGAAAAAAACGATTGCAACTATGCTTTATTAGAAGAATTTGATGAAAAAACAAAATCTTCTTTGTTAAAGTCTCTAGGTATTGTTCGTCTAGAAAATGATACCATGTTTACGGAAGAAAAATATCGTGTCTTAGTTAAAGAAACTATCAAAAAATTGGCTGAAACTTCTTCTTGTGTTTTTATAGGAAGAGACGCGAACCAAATATTGAAAGAAAATAAAAACGCCATTCATTTCTTTATCTATGCCAAAGATGAAGAATTTAAAATAACAAGAAAAATGCAAAGGGAAAATTTAAGTTATGAAAAAGCCAAAGAGAAGATGCTTGAAGTAGATAAAATGCGTAAAAAATATTATGAATCTTTAAATAAAGGACATGTTTGGGGAGTCAAAGAAGATTATGATTTCTGTATAGACTCTTCTGTTTTAGGTATAGAAGAAACAATTGATTTAATTGTTGAAATTGTAAAAAAATTTCAAGAAAATGAATAAATGAATATTTTCAAATCTAAAAAAATACTACGTTATTGGATATAATTTTTAAAAATAAATGGATTAATTAATATTGTTTTATCAAAAATTGTAAAATAAGGAGATCGAAAAGAATGAAAAAAGTAACAATGGTAACAGGAAATACAGGAAAGTGGCAAATCGCTAGTAATATCTTTAAAAAGCACAATGTTGATCTTCGACAAGCTAAAATAGAAACACCTGAAATACAAGCCTATGATGTTGAAGAAGTTTCTAAATATTCAGCAATTTATGCTGCTCAAAAGTTAGAAACGAATGTTATTAAATCGGATGTTGGTTACTATATTGAAGATTTACATGGGTTTCCAGGGGTTTTTGTAAAATATATAAATAATATGTTAGATAGTGAAGATATTTTAAAAATGATGAAAGATAAAAAAAATCGTACCATTTATTTGAAAGAGTGTCTGACTTTTGCAACTCCCGAAGGAAAAATAAAACAATTTTTGCAAGTGGAAAAAGCTACTATTTACAAAGAAGCAATGGGAAATGGTACAACATTTGATAAAATTGTTGTTTTAAAAGGAGATAAACTTCCTAAATCTATGAATAGCGAAGATAAGAATTTAAAACACTTTGAAGAACAATTAAAAATTTATGATGAAATGGCAAGGTTTATTGAAGAAGAACAAGAAAATGAATAATTTGAAAAACTCTTTAATTATTAGAAAAATTAAGTGATTTTAACAAAATAAATAATTGTATAAAAAGAAAAGTTAAACATAGAAGAGTTTTACTAAGCATAGAATTTATTAGGTGATTCTATGTTTTTTTCTGACATTCATACAAGAATTCGTTTTTTCTTCTTGCTTATTTTATGTATTTCAATCATCATTGTAATCCGTGTATTTTATATTCAAGTAATTGAATATGATAAACTTAGTACACTTGCAGAGTCTTTATGGAGTAGAAAACTACCTATTGGAGCTGATCGCGGAGAAATTTATGATCGGAATGGCAAGGTTTTAGCAACCAATTTAACAACAACCTCACTAGTTGTTATTCCAAATCAAATTAAAAATAAAGAAGAAGTTGCTAAGGCCTTGAGTGAAATTTTGAATTCTGATTATGATGATATGCTTGCTCATGTCAGTAAAAAAACAAGTATTGAACGAATTCATCCTGAGGGTAGACAGCTTTCTTATGATATTGCTAGTCAAATTGATGAACTTGGTTTTGATGGGGTATATTTAGTAAAAGAAAGTAAAAGATATTATCCTTATGGAAGCGTTTTGTCTCATGTTTTAGGATATGTTGGTATTGATAATCAGGGACTTTCTGGACTCGAGTTAACCTATGATGAATATTTAACAGGGGAAGATGGGGCTATTAATTATTTTTCTGATGGCAAAGGAAATCGTTTGGAATTGTCGGAGGTTTATGAAGAGCCTCAAAATGGAATGAATTTACAGCTTACTATTGATTTAGATATTCAGCTTGCTGCAGAACGAGAACTGGATAATGTAATGAGTAAATATACGCCTGAACATGCTCTTATCATGGCGATGGATCCGGATACTGGAGAGATTTTAGCTATGGCGAGTCGCCCTAATTTTGATCCAAATAATTATCAAGAATATGATACAGAAACTATTAATCGAAATTTACCTATTTGGATGACTTATGAACCTGGTTCTACTTTTAAAATTATGACTCTTACAAGTAGTATTGAAGAGAAAACGGTCAATTTATTTGAAGATACCTATTATGACTCTGGAAGTATTCATGTGGAAGGTGCGACGATTCATTGCTGGAAAAGCGGTGGACATGGAGCTCAAACGTATTTAAATGTAGTTGAGAATAGTTGTAACCCGGGGTTTGTGACACTTGGACAAAAATTGGGTGTAAATACATTAATGAATTATATTACAAAATTTGGTTTTGGAAAAAAGACCGGAATTGATTTAAATGGGGAATCATCAGGAATTTTATTTAAAGTAGATAAAATGGGACCGGTTGAGCTTGCCACAACAAGTTTTGGTCAAGGAATAAGTGTAACACCTATTCAACAAGTTACAGCCGTATCAGCGGCTATTAATGGTGGGAATCTTTATGAACCTTTTTTAGTAAAAGAAATGCTAGAACCAGAAACAAATACAGTGGTCTACTATAAAGAAGCAACTTTAAGAGAAAAAGTCATTAGTGAAGAAACCTCTTCTTTGGTAAGATTTGCTCTAGAAAGTGTCGTGGCAAATGGCTCTGGTCGTAATGCATATATTGAAAATTACCGAGTTGGTGGAAAAACTGGAACTGCTCAGAAAGTGCAAGATGGTCATTATATGGATGGGAATTATATTTTATCCTTTATTGGTTTTATGCCAGCTGATGATCCAGAAATTGTTGTTTATGTAGCGATTGATCACCCAATTGGCGTGGTTCAATACGGAGGAACAGTCGCAGCTCCAATCGCGAAATCTATTTTGGAAGCGGCAATACCCGCATTAGGAATAAAAAGTAGTACCGAGGGTATGGCTAAAGAATATAACTGGATGGATGTCAAATATCATCAAATACCTGATGTAACTGGTAAAACTTTAGATGAAGCCAAGGATGTTTTAAAGGGGTATTCTTTAGAATACTCAGGAACTGGAGAAACAGTTTTATATCAAACACCTGAAGCAAATAGTTATGTTAAAGAAGGTGGAACGATTAAACTTTTACTTGGTTAATGTCTAAATATTGTAAAAAATCGGAAAAATAAAAAGCTTTTTCCAAAAATATTGTATAATAAAGATAGGTAGGTGGGATTTATGTTAATTTTAGCAAAAACAGCTCTTGCAATGATGCTTGGCTTTATTTTTGCCATCATATGTGGACTTATATTTATCCCTTTTTTAAAAAAAATTAATTTTCGACAACATGTAAGTGAAACCATTGGAGAAAGACACCAGAAAAAAGAAGGAACACCGACTATGGGTGGGATCATTTTTATTTTTCCAGTTCTTATTACTCTGTTCTTGCTATATTTAAGAGGAAGTATTGAAATTAATCATAATTTGATTATTGTTTTATTAGTCTTTTTATCCTATGCTTTGTTAGGATTTATTGATGATTGGTTAAAAGTAAGATATCATAATAATCAAGGTTTGCGAATTTCGACTAAGTTTTTACTGCAAATGGTTATTGCTTTAGTTTTTTTCTATATTTTTATGAAAAATGGTGGCGAACCAATAATTGATATAACGAGTTTAAATCTTGCTCTTCCTATGGGATGGACTTTTGGTTTATTTATTTTGTTTTTGCTTGTTGGAAGTAGTAATGCGGTGAATATAACTGATGGTTTAGATGGTTTGTGTGGAGGTTTGAGTGTAATTGCTTTTGTTGCACTTGGGATTATTACTTGGAATACCACATGGATGGAAGGTTATCAAGAAGTTGCTATATTTTGTTTCGTATTAGTTGGAGCTTTATTGGGATTTCTTCTTTTTAATACGCATCCGGCTCGGGTATTTATGGGAGATTTAGGGAGTCTTTCTTTAGGGGCTACAATGGCCGCGATTTGTATTGTAACAAGACATGAGCTTTCTTTAGCAGTTATCGGCGGAGTGTTTGTCATTGAAACTTTATCTAGCATGATTCAAATTATTGCGATTCGAAAATTTAACAAAAAAGTATTTAAAATGGCTCCATTACATCATCATTTTGAACAATTAGGCTGGCGAGAAACCGATATTGTAAAAATGTTTTACGTAGTTGGTTTGCTTCTTGCTATGGCGGCAATTACCTATGGTGTATGGATTTAAAAATAGAATTTTTGAAAGAAAGATTTTTTAAGTTTGAAATAATTAGATAATATAAATTTTTACTTTTGTTTGTTTTATTGAAACAAAAAATATCATGAGATGAGTTATTTCATGATATTTTTTGATTAGGCAATTTTTTTCGTTCTTTTAAGTACACTTTCATGAGCATCTTTAATTTCTTTTCTTTTCCATGTCTCGTCAAATGGTCTTGCGTAAAATAAAGTATTTAAGTGTTGCCATATTAAAATGCAATATTCATTTAAAATTTCTTCGCTTGATTTGTATTTCGTATACCCTAATTCGGTGTCACTCAGATAAGAATCATGACTTTCAGCATATAAAACGCTTCGATTTGGATTATTCGCGACATAGCTACCTAAAACATTTATATATTTGGCATATTCTTCTAAAATTTGTTGATTTTTTTCACAAATTATTTCACCATAAAGAAATAATCCCCATTTTTTTAAACAATAAATTAGATTTGGCCAAAAATCATATCCCTCACTAGGAAGTCCAATTGATTTTGCAGCATCAAATCGGAAGCCCATTACACCTGTATCAATTAATTCATTTAAAAAATTATTAATCATTTGTTGTAAATCTTTATGATAGACATTTAGTCCTGGTAATCCCATACAATGGGTTATGACATCTTTTCTGTTTTCCCAATTGGTAACATTTATTTTTTCTTTCCAATATTCTGGATGAGAAAGTAGTAGGGGATTTACGTTAGGGTGTGGTTTTAATGGATCTTCTAAGGAAGCTCCAGTGTGATTTAAAACTGTATCGACATGGATATCTAACTGATATTTTCTTGCCAGTTCGCAAATGTTTATTAAATCTTCTTTGGAAATGTAAATGTTTCCAATTTTAAAATCAGTAATTTGATAGGACATCCACCATTCTTTGTAGCCATCCTCCTTTAAAGGCTGAACGGGTCCGATTAAACAAGCATCAAATCCTTGTTCCTTTATTATTGGAATATTTTCTTTAATTGCATCCGCGTTCCAATTTTGTAAATGTAAAACTCTCACTTCTATCACTCCTAGTTTAAATGTAACAAAAAAACGAAAAAATCACAAGGAATTTTACACCACATCACGGGATATTCCTAAGATGATTCCGATGCTAATCATACTGGTTAGAAGGCTTGAACCTCCATAACTAAAAAATGGAAGTGTTACCCCAGTTACCGGAATTAAACCAATTACGACCGCTAGGTTTAAAGTGGCTTGAATGAGTATTCCGATGGCAAGTCCAAAACTTAAAAATTTGGAAAATAAGTCACTAGATTTTAGGGAAATTTTGATGGAACGATAAAAGATAAAAAAGAAAAAGGAAACGACAATTAAAACCCCCAGAAAACCAAATTCTTCGCTGATAATGGAAAAAATAAAATCGGTCTGTGGTTCTGGTAAATAAAAATGTTTTTGATGAGAATTTAAAAAACCTTGACCTAATAATCCACCAGGACCAATCGCGTATAAACTTTGGATGATTTGAAAACCGCTTCCTAAGGGATCGCTCCACGGGTTTAAAAAAGAAATAATTCTTGCCATTCGGTATGGGGCAACAATAATTAAAAGAACAATTCCTAAAAGGCCTAAAAGACCAATTTTAACAAAAAAAGAAATTTTGACGCCACTAATGAAAATTAAACTGAGTAAAGTTAAAACAATAACCATAGCCGTTCCAAAATCTGGTTCTAGCATAATTAAACCAAAAAAGAGAAAAATTATTCCTAAAACTGGTAAAACCCCTTTTTTGATGCTTTTTAAATCTTTTTGATTATTACTTAAATATTTTGAAACAAAAATTATTAAGCCAATTTTAGCAAATTCTGAAGGTTGAATACCAAAACCTCCAATGCCAAACCAACTTCTAGAACCATTACGAACAGTTCCGATACCTGGTATTAAAACTAAAATGAGGAGGATTAGACAAATTCCTAAGATTTTATTTGCGTTTTTTTTCCAAAATGAACAAGGAATTTTACTGATAAAAAGACAAAGAAAAATACTAATGAAAAAAAAGAGAGATTGACTTTTGACAAATTTTAAAGAATCTTGAAATTTGTATTCAGCCCATATTGAACTGGCAGAATAGATCATAATGATTCCAAAAATGCTAATGATTATTACTATGGCAAAAAGAAGATTGTCCATTTTTCCTTTTTTCATTTTGTTTCACCAATACATTATATGAATTGGAGTAAAAAATTAAGCCTCTTTACATCTTCTTTTATTTGTTCTATAAATTTTATTTAAAAATATAGTATAATAAAAGACAGATGGAGTGATGGGATGAGAATAGTTGTAACTGCTGGTGGAACAATGGGACATATTAATCCAGCTTTAGCCATTATTGAAGAATTTCAGAAAAAAGAAAAAAAATTAGAGGTTTTATATATTGGAACGCATAATCGAATGGAAAAAGATGTGATTCCCAAAAAGAATATTCGTTATGAAAGTATAGAAATTTATGGATTTACTAAAAATATTTTTAATGATTTTAAAGATCTTGTATTAATTTCTAAAGCGATAAAAAAATGTAAAGAAATTTTTCGGGAATTTCGTCCTGATGTAGTAATTGGAGTAGGCGGATATGTTACATATCCTGTTATTAAAGCAGCGCATCAAATGCATATTAAAACTTTTATTCATGAACAAAACAGTATTCCTGGAAAAGCTAATAAAATGATTGCTAAGTATGCAGATGTTATTGGGATTACCTTTTTGGAAAGTAGAAAACATTTAAAAACAAAAGGAAAAGTTGTTTATACTGGGCATCCTTGTGGAGCGTGGGCTTTAAGTGTTTTAAAAAAAGATAAAGAAAGTTTAGGGTTTACTAAAGGAAAAAAACTGGTCACGATTGTTGCCGGTTCATTAGGAAGTGGTTCTTTGAATCAAAAAATGAAAGATTATTTGAAAAGTATTGCTAAAAAAAATTATGAGGTTTGTTATATTACAGGAAAATCCCATTATGAGGATTTTACCTCTGAAAATTATGCTTCAAATGTTAAAGTGTTTTCTTATATTGAAGAATTGCCGGGTTTACTTAAGGCAAGTGATTTGGTTATCTCGCGTGCTGGAGCGGGTAGTTTAAGTGAAATTTTGGCTTTAGAAGTTCCTTCAATTATTATTCCGAGTCCTAATGTAGCAAATAATCATCAATTTTATAATGCGAAAGAATTGGCAGATAAAAATTGTATTTGTTTGTTGGAAGAAAAAGAACTTACAACTGAAAAGATTTTTGCGCTTGTTGAAGAGATGCTTACGGATACTACTAAAAGACTTCGAATGATTCATGCGATGCATAGTTTAGATACTAAAAATAGTGCGGAAGTTATTTATAATGAGATAAAGGAATTGTTGCTATGAATGAAAAATTACAGAAGTTCGGCGTTTTAGAAGAAAATGTCTCTTTAGAAACACTAAATACTTATCGCATTAAAACAAGTACTAAGTATTTACTTCATCCGAAAGATGAAGCGGATATTCTTCAGTTTTTAAATTATGCTAAAGAGCAAAATCTGGAATTTTTTGTTTTAGGAAATGGCTCGAATGTTATTTTGTCGGATACGATGTATGAAGGAGTTATTTTAAAACTTGATCGACTAAAAAAAATTGAGTATCACGAAAATGAAGTGACGGTTGGAGCTGGAGTTATGATTAACTTTTTAGCTCGTGATATTATTGAACATGGTTTAAGTGGGTTAGAATGGGCAAGTGGTATTCCTGGAACTATTGGGGGTTCTATATATGGCAATGCTGAAGCATATAAAGTATCTACTTTTGAATATTTAAAAAGTGTACGGTATATAACTTTGAGTGGTGAGGTAAAAACTTCTTTTAAGAAAGAACTTTCCCATGCGTATCGAACTACTTTTTTTAAAGAACATCCTGGTTGCATTATTTTAGAGGCCGTTTTTGTTTTTCCAGAGGGTAAAAAGGATAAATCTTTAGCTATTATTAAAGAACGGTTGCAAAGAAGATTAGCTACTCAACCTTTAGAATATCCAAGTGCGGGTAGTGTTTTTAGAAATCCAACACCTTTGTTGCCTAGTGGAAAAGTTATTGATGATTTAGGTTTAAAAGGAAAAAGGATAGGGGATGCGATGATAAGTGTCAAACATGCAAATTTTATTATCAATTTAGGAAATGCAACTGGAAAAGATATACGAAGTTTGATACAATTAATACATGATGAGGTAGAAAGGGTTTATCATATTGACCTTATCTTAGAACAAGAAATAAAGAAATGGTGAGGCATATGAAGAAGAAAGTAATAAAAAGACGAATCAAGTGGAAAGCAGTACTTAAAATATTCTTTCTTCTTTTTTGTGTGGTCCTTATTTTTCTTTATCTTTTTTTTGTTAAAACGAAAAGAATAATCATTACTGGTAATACTAGAGTTAGTGATCATGAGATTATAACTTCTTCTGGTTTTAAAAATTATCCTTATTTATTTCGGGTTAGTGCAAAGGAAATTAAAACAAGAATTTTAACGATTGAAGAAATCGACAAAGTAAAAGTTCATAAGAGTTTATTTGGAACATTAACAATTGAAATAGAAGAAGCAAAACCATTATTTTTTAATCGAAATAGTAATAAACTTGTATTAAGTAATAAAAAGGAAATATCTAAAAATGATTTAGGGGGCGTGCCAACACTTATCAATTACGTTCCTGATACGCTTTATAAAAGACTTATAGAAACCTTATCTTTAATTGATTTAAATGTTCTTTCTTTGATTAGTGAAATTGAGTATCAGCCATGGCAGAGTAATGATGTAATGATTGACGAGACAAGATTTTTTCTTAGAATGACTGATGGAAACAGTGTTTATGTAAATCTAATTAATATGTCAAAATTAAATACGTATATTGAAATTTATGCTTCTTTGGAAGGTAAACAAGGAATTTTGTATTTGGATTCTTCAAGTGATAAAATTTCTTTTAGTTTATATTCTTAAAAAGACCAACTAATTAAGCTGATCTTTCTTTATTTCCATTTACCAAAATGGATTTGTTTTTCTATTTCTGGATATTTTTGTTCCAATTCTTTTTCGGCTTTATCGGCATAACCAATTCCAATAAATACTGGAATCATATAGGATGCTGGTATTTTTAATTTGGCTTTAACGATGTCATGCTCTTCGTTTAATGGTATTCGCATTGAACACGAAAGTCCTTCTGCTGTTGCAGCTAAAAAGATATTTTCTATAACACACCAAATAGTTGAAAATGGATTTAAACTTGAAACTCCCTTACCACCATTTATTTCTTTTGGTTTAAATACTGGTATGATTACATAAGGGGCATCTTTTAGCATTGTAAATTGTCTTGGCATAGCATGAGCATACATTTTTTGACCTAATGTTATTGGATAAGGTCTTGGAACATTTAAATATTTTTCTGCATCAAATTTCTCGGCAATTTGCTTGGCATATTCAAAAGCAAATTCTTTTTCTTTATCAGTTTTCAAAATAATAAAACTCCAATTGCGATTATGATTCCACGTGGGTGCTTTATTACCAGCTTCTAAAATTCTTTTAATTCTTGCAAAGTCAACGTCTTTATTTAAAAATTCTCTAGTTGTTCTTCTTTTATTAATTACTTCATAAAATTCCATTTTTTTCCTCCTATATTTATTTTTTGATTTCTTCATGATAAAAATAATTCACTACAACCGGTGGTTCATCTATATTATGTTCTACTGAGTCGTTATTTCTTACATATTCTAGATTTTGTGCTTGACAAAATTCTTTTATTTCTTTATCTAATTGTTCCCAATAATCTCTTTTATTTTTATTGTATATTTCATCATACAAAGGATACAGCTTAGGATATTTCTCTTTGATATAATTTAAGATAGTTTGTTTATATTCTCCTCTTAAGTTAAGATTTTCAAGCCATATGAGGTTGCAATACTCTTTTGTTTTTAGAATGATTTTTTTTATATCTGTTATTCCTGGAAAAATAGGGGAGATAAAACACGTTGTTCTAATTCCAGCTTCATGAAACTTTTTCATAGCTTTTATTTTTCTTTCAATAGATATTGAATTATCCATCTCGCTTCTAAATTGTTCATCTAAAGTATTAATGGACCATGATACTCTGGCTTTTTTAAATGTTTTAATTAAATCTAGATCCCTTAAAATTAAGTCGGATTTTGTTGCAATAGTAATTTTACAATCACTTCCTTTTATTTCTTCGAGTAAACATCTGGTTCTTTTGTATTTTTTTTCTAATGGCATATATGGATCAGTTACAGAGCCAATAAATAGCTCTTTACCAGCGCATTTTTGAGGATTTTTAATTGGCTCCCAATATTTAATATCTACAAAAGTTCCCCATGGTTCTTTATGATTCGTGAATCTTTTCATAAATGAAGCATAGCAATATTTACAAGAATGAGTACAGCCAATATAAGGATTTACGGAATAATCTGATACCGGTAAATTTGATTTAGAAAGAATATTTTTGGCTTTTATTTTATTAATCTTCATACTGTAATCCCTCTTCTAATTTTTTTAAAACTTCATCAAATTTATGAATCATTTCTTCTACACTCATAAAGCCTAAAGTTTTAGCTATCATTTCCTCAGTTTTATCTTTTCCTATGTCCAATTTTTGTAATGTTTCTATACCTTTATAGGTTAAATTAATTTCTGTATATTTTGCGTTAATCTTGCTAGTGTTTTTACGAATTAATTCTTTTCTAGCTAGTATTTTTAATATATCAATCAATGTTGTATGTCTTACTTTTAATTTCTCGGCAAGATCTTTTTGACAAATACTATTAGCAGATTCTTTAATGGTTAGTAATACTTGAAGTTGGGAAAAAGTAAGATCATAATCATTTAATCTTTTGTTCATATCATTAATTAGAATATTTGAAATTTGTTTTATAAGCTGTCCTATATTTTTCATTTTTTCTCCTTTATGTAGCTTCCTACATATTGTATCATACAACTGAAAATAGTCAACTATTTTAAAGGATTTATTAAACTCAATTGTTGCTGTTTTTTGTTTAATTCCCTTATTGAAACAAACATTACACTAATTATTTTTCATTTACTAATTTTTTATAAAACTGTATTTTTTCAAGATTTTTCATTTTGGGCTAGAAGAATAGGCAGGTTTTTGATATAATTTTTTTGGAATAATGGTTTGTGTATAGTATTGGAGTAAGAGTGTATGAGAAAAAAAGAGGAAGTTTTAGGGAATGTAGAAGAAGAAACAACAAAAAGAATTGACAAAAAAATTTTTAAGCTTTGTATTGGTATGCTAGTTATAAGTGTGATTTTTATTTTGTTTATTTTTGTCGCTATTTTTTGTTGGCGCAGTAAAAAGGATGTTTATATAGAACTTGGAACTGAAGAAATTTTGTTAAGTGATTTTTTTTATAATGGAAGAACGAATTCATTTGATGGATTTGTAACGGATATAACAACGATTGACTTGTCTAAAGTTGGAGATTATGTTGTTCTAATTAAGGATTTAGGAATTACAAAGAGAGTGAATGTTCATGTAGTGGATACTACTGCTCCAGAGGTTGTTTTTAAAGATGTTTATGCCTATACAAATTATGTTTTTGCAGTCGATGATTTTATTGAATCAAAAAGCGATATTTCTCAATTGACAGTAACAGCTTTAAGTGTACCAGAAATTACTGGTTTTGGAGATTATCCTGTTCAAATAGAAGTAAAAGATGCTTATGGAAATATTACGATAGGAGAAGTGTTTTTGCATATAGGTGTGATAAAAACGTCTTTTACTTTAGAACTAGGAAATAAATTATCAAAAGAAGATTTGGTTTATGATAAAAAAGATATTTCTTCAATTAAAGATGAAGATATTGCGAAAATTAATGCTAGCGGAATTGGGGAATATGAAATTTGTGCAGTCGTAAATGGGCAGAGTTTTATTTCCAAAATTATTATTCAAGATAGTTTACCCCCAAATTTGACATTAAAAGAAGTAACAATATTTGATGATGTAGAGAGCATTTCTAAAGAAGATTTTATTGCTTCTGTTTCGGATGCTTCATCGTTTACTACAAATTTAAAAACTGAAATCACTTATAAAACAGTGGGAGAACAAGAAATTGTCATTGAAGCGAGTGATGCTCATGGAAACAAAATAGAACAAAAAACGAAATTACATATTATTCATGATACTGAACCTCCAGTATTCTATGGTTTATCTGATGTGTCTGTAAGAAAAAATTCTGCTTTTGATTTTAATTTAGGAGTTACAGCCAAAGATAATAAGGATGGAGTTGTTTCTTTTACAGTAGATACAAGTCGTGTGTCTTTAAAAGAAGCTGGAACCTATTATGCAACCTATACAGCAATTGATAAAGCGGGAAATGAGAAAAAGGTAACGCGAAAAATTACAGTAAATCATGACCTTTTTGATACGCAAAAAAAAGTGCAAGCTTTTGCTAGTAAAGCAGGTAATACCGTACCGGAAATTAATAGTTATATAAAATCAAATATTCACTATAGTGATAGTTGGGGTGGAGATGATCCAGTTTGGTACGGCTTAACAAATTATCGTGGGAACTGCTATGTTCATGCGAAGATCATGGAAGCTGTTTTAAAAGAAAAGGGGTATGAAACACTTCTGATATGGACAACTGATAAAACGCATTATTGGAATATGGTTAAAGTAAATGGCAAATGGTATCATACAGATTCGACACCAGGTTCAAAACAAGAGGGAATTATTTTAGCCAATGATCAAAAAAGATATGAAATGCTTCAGTATCAATCGCATCCACGAGACTGGGACCGCACATTGTGGCCGGAGGCAAACTCATGATTTCGATTTTCTTTCTTATAGGAAGCATTTTGTTCGTATTTCTAAATGGCTTACCTAGTTTCATTTATATCACTTTTGCCCTTTTTTATTCTTATTTTATTGGGAATATTTTAAAGAAAAAGAAGAAAAAATGGATTTTGTTTTTAGGAATTAGTATTCCTTTACTTGTTTTAATACTTACTAAAATTTCTGGAAGTTATCCAAATACTTTTTCCTTTTTCTCTTTACTTGGGGTATCTTATTTTACTTTAGAAATACTTTCTTATTTAATAGATATTTATCGTGGAAAAATAAAGAAAAGTGATTTATATACTTATGCTTTATATCTCTTTTATTTTCCTTGTTTACTTTTAGGTCCGATTAATCGGTATGAAGATTTTAAAAAGGAAATTTTAAAAAAGAAAAAAATAACTGGCGAGAATGTTTTTGGTGGTTTATTACGTATTTTAGTTGGAGCATTTAAAAAACTTGTGATTGCCGGTCGAGTATCTATTTTAATTGGTACAATTACAACAAATGATTTAAATGGATTATATGTTTTATTCGCGTGTTTTCTGTATTCTATTTTACTTTATGCCGATTTCAGCGGTGGTATTGATATCGTTTTAGGGTTTTCAAAAATTTTTGATATAGAATTACCAGAAAACTTTAATGCACCATATTTTTCAAAAAGTGTGAAGGAATTTTGGCGACGGTGGCATATTTCTTTAAGTAATTGGTTAAAGGATTATGTTTATATTCCTTTAGGGGGAAACCGAGTTAGTAAATGGCGAGCTAAAATAAATATTTTACTTACTTTTTTGATTTCAGGCTTTTGGCATGGCGCGCATTATTTAGTTTGGGGAATTGTACATGGAGTGCTTGTCTTATTTTCAAAACCTTTCAAATCAAAAGTTTTAAGTATCCTTGTTACTTTTTGTCTTGTATCTTTAACTTGGATTTTCTATGTTTATCCAGATACTTTTCTTGCTTTATCTAAGTTTGGTAGTATTTTTACAAATGGGTTTGCTCTGGATTTCTTAAGTTTAGGTCTAGATATTCCCAATTATGTGGTATTAGCTTTAAGTGTTCTTTTTCTAGGAATTTATGATCTAAAACAAAAGAGTATTTATACATTTTTTAAAAAATGTTCTTTAGAAAGTAAAATTTTACTTTTGGGATCAATAAGCATTTTAGTTCTTTTACTAGGTATTTATGGAATTGGTTTTGAAGTTAATGATTTTATTTATAGTAAGTTTTGAGGTGGAAAATGAAAGTCGTGCGAGTTAGTCTTATTTTTATTTTACTTTTGATGACTTTTTGGTTTTTAAATGTTTTAGTCAGTCCTAAATATATGGATAGTTTAGTTGAAGGAAGTATGATAAGTGAATATTATGATACACCAAAAAATCATGAAGTGATCTTTATAGGTGATTGCGAAGTATATGCCAATTTTTCTCCGATGGTTTTTTATGAGGAGGAAGGAATTTCTTCTTATATAAGGGGCAGTAGTCAGCAGTTAATTTGGCAGTCTTATAGTATTTTGGAAGAAACATTAAAATATGAAACGCCTAAAGTGGTCATATTTAATGTAAATGCGATGCGGTATAGCGAGCCAGTTTCAGAAGCATATAACAGGCTTACTATTGATAAGATGAAATGGAGTAAGGAAAAAGTAGAAATTATTCGCTCTTCAATGATGGAAGAAGAAAATTTCTTGTCATATGTTTTTCCAATTCTTCGGTATCATTCTCGAATTTTTGAATTAACAAAAGAAGATTTTACGTATTTTTTTCAGAAAAAGACGCATACTTTTAATGGGTTTTTAATTAATCAAGCGGTGAATGGAGTAAAAAGTTTACCATCGAAAAGACCTTTGACTGAAGATGATTTTGCCGACATAACCTATCAATATTTAGATAAAATTCGTCTTCTTTGTGAAGAAAAGGGAATAGAACTTGTTTTAATTAAAGCACCGAGCCTGTATCCTTATTGGTATTCAGAATATGATGAAAAAATTAAGGAGTATGCTTCGAAATATCAATTAGATTATTATAATTTTTTGGAAAATATTTTAGAAATAAACTTAGATTATAGTACGGATACTTATGATGGTGGGCTTCATTTAAATTTGCAAGGAGCAACCAAACTTTCTAAGTATTTTGCGCCTATTTTAAAAGAAAAATATTCTTTAACCGATTATCGTGAGAATAACGAGGTAAGTGTGTATTACGAAAAAGAATTAGAAAAATATTATGAAGAGATTGGAAGTGGAGTTTAAATGAAAAAAGTTTTAATTTTAGGAATAATTTGTTTTATCTTTTTAGTTGGCTGTGGACAAGAAGCAGCAAAAAATGAGGAAAAGTATTCTTTTTCTTATAATAATATGGAGTTTGTTTTAAGTGAGATTTTTACTCGCGAGAAGTTTGGCACAGAATTAGAGTATTCAGAAGTTGCTAGTTGTGCATTCGAAGGACTTGATAAGACATTTAAGTATGAGCATTATGAAATTTCGACTTATCCAGATGGCGAGAATGACCGCATTTATTCTATTTATTTGTTAGATGATGCTGTGACGACTAAAGAAGGAGTAAAAATAACGGATGATGTTTCTAAAATGAAAGAAGCGTATGGCAATTCTTATCAGGAACAGGGAACTAGTTACATATATAAAAAGGATGATACATCATTAACTTTTTATACTTCGAACGATCTTGTTATTGGAATAGAATATAGTGTGGTAATGGATAATTAATTATTAAAAAAGTAATTTATACCAATTTTAAAAATTGGTAATTTCTAAAGAACCAAATAAAGAAATTTGCTTAACGAATTCTGGGATTTGGTCCTTTTTTTCCTGTAAAAATCAGTAAATCTGCAATTTGATCTCTCATTTTTCTTTTGATATAACTTGACTTAGAAAGTGAGGTGAAAAATTTGGACTTAAAAATACAAGAAATTAATATGTTAAATGATGCCATGTTTAAAAGCATTATACGAAGTGAAGAAGCAAGACCTTTGGTCAATAAATTTTTACATTTCTTAACAAACATTGAAATGGAAAAATTAGAAATGGCTACATTCATGGGTGGCGAAATCCCTAAAAAAAATCTCAAAGAAAAAGGCAAAATTTCAGATGTCTTAATTAAAGTAGACAATTGCCAGTTGATATTAGAAATTAACCAGTATGATACTAAAGACATTTTTGATAAAAATGCCAGTTATGCTTTTGCTCTATCAACTGTAAGTACGAAAGCAGGTGAAAGAAGAAAAAAAGTTATCTTAATTAATTTTGATGCATTTAATCGTTTTAAAACAGATGAACCTATTCTAAAGTTTCTACTGCAAGATAAAAAAGGCCACATTGAAACAGAACTTTACTCATCGATTCATATCCTTCTTGAAAATATCCCAAATACTTCTTATAATATACCTAAAGAAATAGAAACATTTCTTGATTTTTTCAAAAGATATGAGAGTATTGAAGAACTAAAAGGAAAATATAAGAGAAAGGGAGAATTTCAAGGTATGGTAAAAAAAGTAGAAGAACTAACAAGTGATGAAGAGTTTGTCTTATACTATGATTTAGAAGAGAAACACAAACAGGAAAAAGAAAGCGCCTATGAGTTAGGAGTGGAACGTGGATTAGAACAAGGCGTAGAACGAGGAAGCAAACAAGAAAAAATTGAAATTGCTAAAAATTTATTAGGCAAATTATCAATTAAAGAGATCTCTGAAGCAACCGGTTTAACCGAAAAAGAAATCAAAGAACTATCTTGATTTTTTTTAATGTGAAAATACAGTTTGATTTTAAGTAATTGAATTGTTTATTTTAAAATCATCTTTTTTGTGATAAACTTACTTTTAGTGATGTCTATGGAAAAAATAAATTTTGATCAAAAAATGATGGAAATTATCGAAAAAGTTCAAAAAAAGGAAGAAGTACCTACTTTGCTTTTGCATACTTGTTGTGCCCCTTGTTCTTCTGCCGTTTTGCTTAGATTAGCTGATTATTTTCAAATTACGGTTTTTTATTATAATCCGAATATAGAACCATATGAAGAATATGTAAAAAGAAAAGAAGAGCAAAAAAGATTTTTAAAAGAATTTCAGACAAAGTATCCTATTTCTTTTTTGGATTGTGATTATGAACATGAAGCTTTTCTTCGGGCAAGTAAAGGATTAGAGAAAGAAAGAGAAGGTGGTTCTAGGTGTTTTGTGTGTTACCGATTACGCTTAGAAAAAACTGCTCAAAAAGCTTTGGAAAATGGTTTTACCTATTTTGGGACAAGTTTAACCGTTAGTCCTTATAAAAATGCTCAGAAAATTAATGAAGTAGGAGAGGATTTAGCTTTAAAGTATCAAGTATCTTTTTTATATAGTGATTTTAAAAAGCATGATGGATATAAGAAAAGTATTGAAATGTCTAAACAATATCGTTTATATCGACAAGATTATTGTGGATGTAGTTTTTCAAAAGAAGAAAGAGAAGTTTCTAAGCAAATTAAAAATGGAAGTTAGTTTCCATTTTTTTCATTTAACATATTTTTTCGATATTCTTCATAAGCTTTGATTTCAAATTTATCAAAGAAAGGTTCAAAAGCAAGATTTTTTTGTTTGACAATTTGTTCAACTAAATATTCAGTGAAGTACGGGTTGCGAATTAAAATTGGGCCTAAAAGATAAGTTCCATAAAAATTTTCTTTTTTTATTCCCTCAACGACAGCTTTAGGAACGTAGCCTGTTCCATTTTTTACATCAAATAAGTGTTTTTCTTTGACATAACGAAGGACAGTACTTCGATTTTGAAATCCAATAATTTCTTCTTCTAATTTAGAAAATTTTACTACTTGTTCTCCAACAATTCGAAAATCTGTTTCAAAAGTTTCATATTGAAAAATATTTAAAGTTTCTAACTCTTCTTCTTCTAAAGTATTATAACTTCGTCCAAATAAATCAATAGCATTTCCGGTAATTAGAAAGAATTTTTTTTCTTTTAAAGCTTTTTTAATTTTTTCTTTTCTTTTTAAAATATCTTTTCTTACTAGATGAAAATTGGGAGTATTACCACTACCGATGTAGAAGATGTCATATTTAGAAAAATCTATTTCATCATCTAATGATAAATAGTGAACGATTGGTTTTATTTTGTGAGCTTCTAGATGTTTTGTAAGAGCAAGGATATTGCCATGTTCGCCATAGAGATTCATTAAATCGTAATATAAATGGGCTATTTTAATGGTTTCCATTTGCATCCTCCTTAAACTTTTTTAGAAGTATTTCAGTCATATCAAAGCAAACCATTGTGTAAATACTTCCTTTTGTTTTGGTTTTTAAAACAGGTACGATTTCATTTAAATTTTCTAACATATAAATCTTTTCTTCAGGAATTTTAGCATATTCTAAACGAACTCTTACATCCCATTTAAACCGACCAATTAAAATGATTTTTTCAATGCTTTCATCATTTAATAATTCGAATTCTACATCCCAAAGCCATGATAAATCGTTGTATTTATATCTTCTTGATACATTATCAAAGCCTAAAATAACAACTTTTTTACCTTCAGCATTTAAGATATATTTTAAAGATTGATAGTAGCTTAAAGCGTTTTCATTTTTACTTTCTAACATAGTTATGGTTCGTTGACCTAATTTTATTTCGTGGCCACGTTTGGTTGGAATTTTTTCTTTATTAAAAGTGTCTAAAATTTTGTCTTTGGAAACATTTATCGTGTCACATAAAGCATAGGCGGCAAGGGAAGCATAAGCGGTAAACAGAAAATCTTTGTTTAAATGAATTTCGTTATTATTAATATTCATTGTTTGATTTTTTAAATCAAGTTTTGTTCCTACATAGTCAGGATTTCCTCTTTTAAAATCGCAGTTTGGACAATAATAGGAACCAATATGACCATAATGGTAATAAGAATAAATAAGCTTTTTATGGCAGTTCGGGCAATAAGCTTCGTCAATACTAAAACTGATAGCTTTTGGAATGGAGTCTTTTGTTTTATTAATTCCATAAGTTTTTATTTTTCCGGGAAAAGAAAGAGTAGCTTTCATAAGTCCTGGGTCATCGGCATTTAAAATAAGGGTGGTTTGCTCATCTAAACTATCAAATATAGCATTGTAAATTAAATCTGGAGAACCATTTCTGGCGGGTTGGTCGCGAGTAATATTGGTAACAACTAAATGGGTCATTTTATTTTTGCTAAATGCTAAATGTAGATGTTTTTCATCTAATTCTAATAAAAGCACTTCATGTTTGAATTTACCAAAAATAGTACAATTATTTAAAATGAGTGTCGTTATTCCACGAATTCCGTTGCTTCCAGAAGCATTGTAAACCACATCGTAACCTGCTTCTTTTAAAATGTGGTATATAAAATTGGTTGTAGTTCCTTTGCCACTTGAACCGGTCACGCCAATAACATATTTAGGATATTTTATTTTTTCTAAAACATGTTGATTCATATTGTAACTGATCGAACCAGGAAATTGTGTTCCGTTTTTTCCTAAAATTTTTAAAATAAAAGTTAGAAATTTATTTGTGAGTATTTGTAAAGCTCTAAACATTTTAAGCACCTTCTTGCTTATTATTATATCAAAAACCTAAAAACTATTAAAGAAAATCGCGAAAAAACAGAGAAAAAAGTGTCCAATTTTTCCAAAAAGAATAAAAGTTATCTAGAAAAAATAAAATACTTAATAAAAAAGTTAGCCATGTAGGAATTTTAGAAAGTAAAATTTTTATTCTTGGTAAGATAAAGTAGCAGATGAAAAGTGAGATAAATCCCCAGATAAGAGAGATAAATAAATTCATGTGCATTCCTATTGAAAATGGTAATTTTGTATAATCCCAAAAGTTTTTTTGAAAAAGAAAGTTTGTCAAGAAACCTCCCAGTCCTTCAACTAAAGTAAGAAGAAAAAAACTAAGTAGAAAGCAAAAGAATATTTTTTCTTTTCCATAAAGTTTTTTTGATAGTAGATGATCAATTCCTAAAACGAATAAAATTCCTAAACCGTAAATTGGCATCCATGGTCCTATTAAAAGGGTTTGTTTTTGTTCGTGCATAAAAAGACTAATGATGAATTCACTTAAAAAACCCAAAATGGAAAAAATAATAAATACATTTATATAATCACGTGTTTTCATAATTTTATTATGAGCGAAAATTCGTTTTTTTATGCAAGGATAATGTGATATACTGTAAATAAGGTGACATAAATGAAGGATGTGCAAGCTTTTTTAGAATATTTAAAATATGAAAGAAATTATAGTGAGAATACGATTTTAGGTTATCAAAATGAACTTCAAAAATATTATCAATATTTGGAGGAGAAAAAGATTCATCCTTTTAAAATTACAAAAGAAGAGATTTGGAATTATTTAGAATATTTGGATAATCTTAAATATACGAGTGCTTCAATTGCTAGGCATATTACAGCTCTTAGGAGCTATTATTCTTTTTTGAAAGAAGAAGGATGTATTGTTACAAATATTTTTAAAACCGTTCATAATCCTAAAACAAAAAGAAAATTGCCAGATACTTTAAATTATGAAGAAATTATGACATTGCTTAATTTTCAAAATGAAACGACTCCTAGAGATTTTTTATGTCGGTGTATGTTTGAACTTCTATATGCGACGGGTATGAGAGTTAGTGAACTTGTAAATATAAAGTTAAATGATATTGATATGAAAGAAAAAACTATTCGAACTTTAGGTAAGGGAAGTAAAGAGCGAATTGTCTTATTTGGAGATTATGCTAAGGAAGCTTTGAAGGATTATTTAGCTGTTCGGAATATTTTTGTGAAAGAGAAAGAAAGTGATTATTTATTTTTAAATACTTTAGGCCGAAAAATGAGTCGTTCTTCTGCTGAACAAATGGTTTCTGCTCGTGTGAAAAAAGTTGCATTGCAACACCATATTTCTCCGCATACTTTACGACATACTTTTGCGACTCATTTGCTTTTAAATGGAGCGGATATAAGAACGGTCCAAGAACTTTTAGGACATGAAAAATTAAATACGACTCAAATATATACTCATTTGTCAAACGAATATTTAAGACAAGAATATTTACACAAAATGCGAAGAAGGTAAGTTAGAAAATGTAAATAAGCGTCGAAATCCTATCTTTTTTTGGAAGTTCTCGATATAATTGTTTTAGAGCATGAGATAAGGAGATGAATTGATGCCAAAATATGTTTATATGTTTTCGGAAGGAAACAAAAATATGAAAGAATTACTGGGAGGAAAAGGAGCTAATTTAGCTGAAATGACTAGGATTGGTCTTCCTGTTCCGCGAGGTTTTACGGTTACAACTGAGGCTTGTACGAGTTATTATGAAAATCGCGAAAAATTGGGGGAAAATATTGAGCGTGAAATCATAGCTTCATTAAAAAATCTTGAGAGTATTACAGGTAAAATGTTTGGAGATCCTAAAAATCCACTTTTAGTAAGCGTACGAAGTGGCGCGAGAGCAAGTATGCCGGGGATGATGGACACAGTCTTAAATTTAGGACTAAATGATGAGGTTGCTGAGAGTTTTGCTAAGGAAACCAATAACGAAAGATTTGTTTATGATTCGTACCGACGATTTATTCAAATGTATGCGGATGTAGTTAAAGGATATCCAAAAAGTTCTTTTGAAAGATATCTAGATGAGTATAAAGAAAAAAAAGGCGTTCATTTTGATACCGATTTGGATGCTTCCGATATGAAAACAATTACTAAGGATTTTAAAAAGATTTATTTTGAGATTGCTCAGGAAGAATTTCCGATAAACCCTCAGGAACAACTTTTGGAAGCGGTTCGTGCCGTTTTTCGAAGTTGGAATAATGAACGAGCTATTTACTATCGAAGAATGAATGATATTCCATCTTCTTGGGGAACTGCCGTGAATGTTCAAGAAATGGTTTATGGAAATTTAGGAGAAAACTCTGGTACTGGAGTAGCGTTTACAAGAAATCCTGCGACTGGTGAGAAAAAACTTTATGGAGAATACTTAATGAATGCCCAGGGTGAGGATGTAGTTGCAGGAATTCGGACACCAAGCCCAATTTCTAAATTAGAAACGGATATGCCAGATGTTTATAAAGAATTTGAAACTTTAGCAAATAAACTTGAAAATCATTATAAGGACATGCAAGATATGGAATTTACGATTGAAAATGGCAAGCTTTTTATGTTACAAACAAGAAATGGTAAAAGAACAGCTTCAGCTGCAATTAAAATAGCTGTTGATTTAGTTAGTGAAGGAAAAGTTACAAAAGAAGAAGCTTTACTTCGTGTTGATCCGAAACAATTAGATAGTTTACTTCATCCAATGTTTAATGAAGCTAGTTTAAAAAACGGAAAAGTAATTGCTACTGGTCTTGCAGCAAGTCCTGGTGCTGCGGCAGGTGCGATTTACTTTACTGCAAAAGAAGCAACAGAAGCAAATCAAAGAGGAGAGAAAGTTATATTGGTTCGTCTAGAAACAAGTCCAGAGGATATTGAAGGAATGAACCATTCAGAAGGCATTTTAACTCTTCGTGGCGGGATGACTTCTCATGCGGCAGTTGTGGCCCGTGGTATGGGAACTTGTTGTGTCTCTGGATGTGGCGAATTAACGATCAATGAAGAAGAGAAATGGTTAAAGACAAAAGAAGGTCAAATTTTTCATGAAAAAGATGAGATTAGCCTTGATGGTTCGACTGGAAAGGTATATGAAGGAAAACTAGAGAAGGAAGAAGCAAGCATTAGTGGCGACTTTGAAACGTTTATGGCTTGGGCAGATGAGGCAAGAACTCTTAAAGTACGGGCAAACGCAGATAATCCACGAGATGCCTTACAAGCTAAAAAATTTGGGGCTGAAGGAATTGGACTTTGTCGAACTGAGCATATGTTTTTTGATAAAGAAAGAATTTTCAACTTTCGAAAAATGATCATGGCGGATACAGAAGAAGACAGAGTTAAAGCTTTAGAAGCAATTTTACCTTATCAAAGAAATGATTTTATTGAACTATATAGAGCTATGGCTCCAAATCCGGTAGTTATACGATTCTTGGATCCTCCTTTACATGAATTTTTACCACATAAAAAAGAAGAAATCAAAGAACTTGCGGAAGCCCTTTCTAAAAGTGAAGAAGCCTTAGAGGAACGAATTGCTTCATTAAAAGAATTTAATCCGATGATGGGACATAGAGGCTGTAGACTTGCGATTACTTATCCAGAAATTGCTAAAATGCAAACTCGCGCGGTTATTGAAGCCGTGATTGAAGTAAAAAAAGAAGGATTAGAAATTACTCCGGAAATTATGATTCCGTTAGTTGGTAGCACGAAGGAATTTGCTTTTGTAAAAAATATTGTTACAAGTACTGCGGATGAACTCATTAAAGAATCTGGAATGGCTTTATCTTATGAGGTTGGAACAATGATTGAAGTTCCAAGAGCAGCCTTAATTGCAGATAAAATTGCCAAAGAAGCAGATTTCTTCTCTTTCGGGACAAACGATTTAACTCAAATGACTTATGGATTTTCAAGAGATGATGCAGGAAAATTTTTAAATGATTACTATACTAAACAAATTTTTGAACAAGATCCATTTGCAAGACTTGATCAAGAAGGAGTTGGCCAGTTAGTAGAAATGGCTGCGAAAAAAGGAAGAAGTGTTAATCCAAATATTTCTTTGGGTGTATGTGGAGAACATGGAGGAGATCCTTCAAGTATTGAGTTTTGCTATAGGGTAGGACTTGATTATGTTTCATGTTCCCCATTTAGAGTTCCTATTGCAAGACTTGCAGCGGCTCAAGCTGCTATCAAGAATGGTGGGCAATTATAAGAAGTAGATAAACCCTTATTTTATAGAGATTTTCTATTGCTTATATAAAGCTTATTTAATAATATAAAGACTAAATCTGAATATATAATCGCA
>CALVUM010000019.1 GCA_944363605.1 uncultured Bacilli bacterium | reverse complement strand
GCGGTTCGAGTCCGTAAACGCCCACCATTATTTTTTTATTTTTTTTGCCGAAATAGCGTAATTGGTAGCGCAATTGACTTGTAATCAATGGGTTGGGGGTTCGAGTCCCTCTTTCGGCACCATTTTTTAGTGGAGGGATAGCGAAGTGGTCAAACGCGGCAGACTGTAAATCTGTTCCTTCGGGTTCCATGGTTCAAATCCATGTCCCTCCACCATAAAAAATATCCGAAAGAGGATATAAAAACATTGCCTCGTAGCCAAGTGGTAAGGCATCAGACTTTGACTCTGACATTCCGGTGGTTCGAACCCACCCGAGGCAGCCATTCTTTTAAGGTTCGCTAGCTCAGTCGGTAGAGCATCTGACTTTTAATCAGAGGGTCTCGGGTTCGAATCCCGAGCGAGCCACCATTATTTAGTCTGATGCCTTGAATTTTATATTCAAGGTTTTTTCTTTAAATAGAAAAACTTATTTTTTAAAAAGTATGTACTCAGTTAATTTTTAATCAATATTAAGCACAGTCAATTTAACTCTCAAAAAAGGAGAGTTTTTTTAACAAAAAATTCAAAAAAATTCTCTCTTAATACGACAATCTTTTCTTTTAGACATTGGTATAATTTACCAAGAAAGGAAAGAAATCTACAAAAAAGTTGCGTTTTTTAGCCATTTTAACCCTGTGTGGTTAATAGTTTTTTATGGGATATTGATATACTTTTTGTAGGGTGGTAAAAGTGAGACTATCTAAAGCTATATCTATAAAAATCAAAAATATTTGCTCAGAAAAAAATATTACACCAAATAAGTTAGCCACTATTTGCTGCCTAACACAAAGCACAGTTCAAAATCTTATCATGGGGAAATCCAAAAACCCAAAATTATTAACTATTATTCGGATATGTGAAGGCTTAAACATGCCCTTAAAAGACTTTTTTGATGATGAACTTTTTGAAAAAATTGAGAGGGAAGATTAATGAAAATCATTGAAGAAAAAAAAGCAAAAACTCTAATTTTAGAAGAAAATGATATTGTAAATGTAAAAACATTAAAAGGAAATCCAATTACTATTGAAATCAAATGTATAAACGGTTGTTTATTAATAGAAGATGTACCATCTAAAAGGATTAAAGAAGTAAGCATGGAACAAACAGAATTAGAAGCATTAAAACAATATAATCAAAAAAAAATCTCAAAAAAAGCAAAATAAAGTTTTTTTATCTTGCTTTTTTGATATTCTTATTATATAATCATATTGCATTTCGAATTTCGCGTCCATAGCGCAATTGGATAGAGCGTTAGACTACGGATCTAAAGGTTAGGGGTTCGACTCCCTTTGGACGCACCATTTTTTATATCACTAAAATTCGGTAATGGAATATACTATTAGTAGATTATCGAGAAGTAGCACAATTTGGTAGTGCACTTGGTTTGGGACCAAGGGGTTGCAGGTTCAAATCCTGTCTTCTCGACCATTTTTTTGATTTTAAAAACTCTTATAACTTAAGAGTTTTTTTATTATCTGCAACCCCTTGGAAAAACAAAAAGTCAATTAAGAAAAATCCATTTGAATATTTAATTTTTGAAATAGCTTTTCTAAATCTTTTTCCTGAATTTCAAAGGTGGTACCTTTATCATCAATCCCGCCTTCGCGTGGACCAGTTTTATAATAAGATAATTTTATATTAACTTGAATATATCCCTCTTCAATTAATTTTAAAAATTTTTCAAAACTAATTAACTTAAAAAAATCTATATTTTGATATTTGTAATAACGTATTTTACTCGTGCGATCATAATAACGCTCCACAGAAATAAATGCTAAATAAGAAAGCTTAGATTCAAGTCTTAATTTCAAATGTTTAAAAGACCAAGAAAGTTCTTCATTCATTAAATTCCCAGTAAAATTATCATATATTTTTAGTTCAATAATTTCTTTTTTATAATTAACAAACAATTGAAAAGAATATTTTCTTGTACATCTACGAATTGTTGAATTAATCTTGGCATAAAAAACTTTATATTTAGGATTATCACGGCTAGGCCATGCATAATGATCATAAATATGTTTCATTCTAAGCGGTTTATTATCTAAAGCCATCGAAAAAAGCCCGATATAAGCTTCGCTATTTAATATTTTAGTTTTCAATTCAATCCCATGATAATCTGGCAAAATATCTCGATCTCTAGCTTTTTTTAACAAAAATTCTAAAGTTTGGCCAGCACCTCCATATCCATCTGCTTTGCTAGATATCCAATTTAAGGATTGAATACGATAAAACTCTTTTAATAATTCTTGCATAATTTTTTCAATATTCTCGTTCATGAAAACTTATTATACACAAAGAAATAACAAAAAATGTCGAAAAAAAGGAAACTACCACATAATTGTATAATTTCCATCATTTTTATAATAATCATCCATTAAAACAACATGATTAAACGTTTGACTTATCGTATATTTAGAATAAAGACGAGTAATTACTCCTCCAAAATTTTGTAAAGATTCAGCAACATAAATATTCTCGCCAGCAATTCCAACAATTATTCCAATATGTCCCCAATAATTTACCAAATCTCCAACTTTCACAGTACCATCGTCAATTAATGAAACTGTAAGAGGAGTATATTCGCCTAAATCAGTTAATTGATGAGGATATTCTGTCTCGCCAGCTCCAATATCACCAGGGTCAAAACCTGCATTTTTTAAAACCCAAGATACAAAGCCGGAACAATCTAATCCATTAGGTTTTTTCATTCCTGGATAATAACCAAACTGTGGGTCCGTTTCCCAATTAGTTAAAGGACATCCCCATATAGCTGGTCCATTAAAACTAGCTTTAATATCATTAAATTTAGATTCATGTAAATACAAACCATGTTTATAATATCTACCCTCGCCATCCGCATAATTAATTCCAGACTCATGAACGCGTCCATTTTCATAAAAATAGGGAATGCGATAAGGAAAAGATAAAGTTAAAAATCTCGCGGCTTCAATTGCAGCAGCTCTTGTCTGATATCCGGCTTTTGTAATTCGATAAGCTAAAATTTCATCTAGCAAATTCGCTTGCTCTTCTGAATAATAATTACAAGGTAAATGAGGTTTATACTGCTTTTGATACGTAGGAAAATTTAGTAAATCAGTAACTACAACTTCTAAAGATTCCTCTACAAGCGAAGAAGTAATGAATGATGACCCAGGCTTAATTCCTTTTAATATACCATTTTCAACTGTTACCACCGATGAATCAGTGGAAGTAAACTGATAGTCCACATCATCAGGATTAATTAAAACATCAGAAAATTCAATATTTGACTCTTCGCCAACTAATAAATATATTGTTGAATATTCAAAAGAAAAATCTAAAATATTATTAATATAATCATCTAAATTATAAATAGCACTTTCTTTATTATTGCTTTTTATAGTAATTTGAAAATTTTTATTAACAGGCAAAGTAAGTAAACATTTATTTTTGTTTAAAGGACTTGTAACGATTTCTTCCTCTAAAGTTGCCACACAATTTGGTTTATTTTCTAAAAAATCTAAAAAATGTTTTTTTGTCTTAATCTCAACGGTATACGAATTTTTTTCGTTATCGTATTCTTTCAAAAGAATACTATCTATTTCTAACTCACGATTAATATAAGACAAATAACCAAAAACTCCAATATTCATAAGAAGAATAAAACACAACAACATCAAATTTCGCATCTTCTTTTTCATATAAAACCTCTTCATATTCAGTATAACACAAGTAAATTTGAAAATAAATATGGATGAAAGCATTTAGAAAGGTAGATTTCTCGCTAAAAAAACGATATAATGAAATCAAGATTTGAGGTGTTTTACATGAAAAAAATCGTTTATTATATAAAGCGTATTTTTAAAATGGATTTTAAAGAAATGTTTAAAACAATAAAAAAAATCCATGAACGAAGTGGCAAGAGTCGTATTTATATATTTTTCGATATGATTTATTGCTCATATAAATATCTAGCGGGCTATACAGATTATTTTCTATTTTATTTTGAAGATTTAACAAATGACCAACGAAAAACATACATAACAAGAGGTGTCAACAATGGATATCTAAAAACATTAAATAATAGTGAATACTATCATTATTTTCGGAATAAAATAGAATTTAATCAAAAATTCAAAGAATTTGTAAAAAGAGATTTCTTAGATTTACGAAAATCTAGCTCCACAAAATTTGCAAAATTTGTTCAAAAACATCCGATAATCATGGTTAAACCAATTGATCAGTCTGGTGGTGCAGATGTCGCCAAAATTACCATTGATAAAAAGACAAATGTAGAAAAATTATATGAAGTATTAAAAAACACCCAACAATTTTTAGTGGAAGATTATGTAAGACAACATAAAGAAATGAATCGTCTTTGTGCATCTTCAGTAAACACACTAAGAATCGTAACTGTAAGGAAAAATGGCAAAACAACAGTAATGCTAAGAGCGATTCGAATTGGTAATGGGATTAGAGATGTTGACAATTTTCATAGTGGGGGAATGTTTACCATCTTTGATGAATCCGGCGTGATTAGCAAACCAGCGATGGACCGTGAAGGAAAATTATATGAAATCCATCCTGTCTCAAATGTTTCAATTAAAGGTTTTAAAATTCCTTATTATAAAGAAGCGATTGATATGGCTATAAAAGCAAGTCAAAAAATACCAGAAGTAGGACTAGTAGGTTGGGATATTGCAATTACAAATAGTGGCCCGCTTTTAATTGAAGGAAATGAATTACCAGGATATGATATCTATCAATCAAAAATTCATTTATCTGAATCCAAAGAAGGCTTAAAACCTTTTTTTGACAAAGTGGTATATGGTGATACAAATGAAAAAAATTAAATATTATTTAGCAGTGTTTTTTGGCAAATTAAGTTCTATAGGATTAAAAATAGCCAGAAGAAACATACCTTATTATCCTGGATATGTTGCTTTAAAAGTGTGTCCAGAGTTTTTAAAAATGGTCAAAAAACCTAAAATCATAATTGCAGTTACCGGGACAAATGGTAAATCAACAATCTGTGCCTTATTAAAAGATAGTTTAGAACATTTAGGATTAAAAGTCATAAATAATGACGGCTTTAATATTGATACCGGTATAGCAGCTATGTTTTTAAAACAAAAAGGAAAAATTGATGTAGCTATTTTAGAAATAGATGAAAAAACATCAGGCGAGATTTTTGAAAGTATCATTCCTAATTTCTTAATATGCACGAATTTATTTAGAGATTCTATGAAAACAAACAGCAGTATTGATTATGTTTTATCACAAATAAAAAAAGGCATCCCAAAATCAACAAAGCTTATATTAAATGCCGATGATTTATTTACAGTAGAACTAGGAGAGGGAAGACAAAATATATATTTTGGTATAGAACAAAAAAATACTAAAAAAGATATCCCTCATCGATTCTGTGATTTGATTTATTGTCCAAAATGTGACACAGAATTACTATATCATGATCAAAAATATTACCATATTGGAAATGTAGAATGTCCGAAATGCGGATACAAAAATCCTAAAAGAGATTATAATGCCAAAATCGACTACAAAAACCAAATAATAAAAATTAATCAGTATAGTTTTCCTTTAAAAATAACAAGCATCTTTAATATTTATAATTATGTAGCAGTTATAAGTCTATTATTGGAACTAGAATTTAAAGAAAAAGAAATTAAAAATGCAATTGAAAATATTCATATTACCGAATCTAGATTTCATGAAACAAAAGTGGATAAAATAACAATAATTAATCATATGGCAAAAGGCCAGAATCCAGTTGCTTGTTCAAGTGTCCTAAAATATGTCAAAGAAGAAAAAGGCAATAAATGCGTTTTATTAATGCTCGATGATGTAACAGATAATCGTTATTCATCAGAAACAATATCTTGGTACTATGATACAGATTTTGAATGTTTAAAAGACGATAGTATTAAAGAAATAATTATTGGCGGAAAAAGAAGCCAAGATTTGTATGTAGCTCTTCTATTATTTGATGTTTCAAAAGAAAAAATCACCTGTGTGTCAGATGAGTATGACATGCCTTCAAAAATAAAAGGAGAAAATATCGATAAAATTTTTCTTCTTCATGACATAACAAGCTTTGAACAATCAAAAACCATTGAAGAAAAAATTATAAGGGAGTTTTCAAAATGACAATAGAGATTTTATTTCCAGAAATATGTAATTTATATGGAGATAGTGGAAATGTATTATTTATTGAAAAAAATTTTCCAGATGCCCAGATTATAAAAACCAAACTAAATGAAGAACCTTATTTTAACAAAAATAAAGTAGATTTCATTTATATGGGACCAATGACTGAAAAAAATTGTATCAAAGTATGTCAAAAACTATTACCATACAAAAAGAAAATTAAAAAACTCATTGAAGAAAATACAGTATTTTTATTTATAGGCAATGCCATGGACATCCTAGGCGAGAAAATCAAATTACATAACAAGCAAGAAATAGAAGGATTAAAAATTCTTAAAATAACATCAGAAAATAATTTAGACACTCGTTATAATAGTTTATTTCTAGGAAGTTTCGCATTAGAAAAACATATAATCGTAGGATATAAGAGTCAAAGTAAACAAATGAAAAGTGAAGAAAAACCACTTTTTACAGTAATAAAAGAAAAAGACAATACTCATCAAGAAGGAGTTTGGAATCATAACTTTTTTGGTGCCAATTTACTAGGTCCAATTCTAATTTTAAATCCATATTTTACGAAATATATTTTTTCCTTGCTAAATTTCAAAAAGAAATTATATTCAGAAAAAGAATTAATCGCAGCTTATGAAAAAAGATTAAAAGAATATCAGAATGAAAATATAAAATTTTAAATTTATAACAAGATATTTTGTCTTGCTTTTAATTTAAACTATAAAAAATATTCAAAAAGATAAATTTATGAATTTTCAAACATCCAACAGAAATATTTTAAAAAATACCAAATGTTGAGATGGTAGAAGGAATTGCAAAAGAAATAAATTAATAAATAAGATAATTTGGAGGCAAATCAATGAAAGAAAATTTAGAAGATTTAATAGATAGGTATAGATTATCAAAAGAAGAGCATAACCAAGTTTTAGATTATCTTAAAACTAATTTGTTTTCTAATAAAAATGCTACTAAGATTCCATCTATCATGTTTGTTGTAGGACAGCCTGGAAGCGGGAAAACAACCTTTATTCAAAATACAGAATTATCGGACTATTTAATAATTAATTCAGATGAGTATCGATATTTAAACAAATACTCCGAAGAAATATTATCTAAGTATCCAACTTATTACGCAAAATTTACAAATTATGATGCCCATTTATGGGGAGATGAATTATTTTCTTATGCAATTCAAAATGGATGTTCTGTTTTAAGAGAAAAAGCTCCAATCGATAATAGTTTATTAGAATTAATAAGAACAATATCATCGCATTTTAAAGTTATAGTAAATGTTGTAGTAGAAGGAAATTTAGAAAGTTTACTTAGAACTAGAGAAAGATATGAGAAAGAAATAGAAAAAAATAATACTGCTAAATTATCAAATATTGAATCACATAACAAATGTTATTATTTATTGCCAGATTTCATTTCGGAATGTCTATCTATTGGCGTAACAGTAAATTATGTTGTAAAAGATACTTTTAACTCTATGAAGAGAAGAACACATTTTAAAATGCTTTCTGTTAATGAGAATTTTATAGAGTTATTAGAAAGTCTTAGAGAAGAAAGCAATATTAAAGCTATTTTAGGATATGAAGAAAGAATGAAAAATATAAAAAGCGCGATGAAAAATAGGAAAGCACCTGAAGAACAGTTTATAGAACTTAAAAAAATTGAAGAAATTTATTTTGAAATGACTAATGTCGATATTAGAAAATCATTTAAGAAATAACAGGTGGAGGATAATATGGAAGAAACAAAAGAAACAAAAGAAACATATAACAAAATTGTTAGCAATTATGAAAGATGTTCCATTTATAAATTCATTTTTATACAAAGTAAATAGATATTATATTTTAGATATAGGATGTGGTCCTGGAACATAATCAGAATATATATCAAAAAAGGGCTATATTGTGAATGCCATTGATTATTCAAAGGAAATGCTAAAAAACGCCAGAGAAAAAATAAATAATGTTAATTTTATTCAAATGGATATGAGAAATATTGAAATGAATAAAAAATATAACGGAATTATGCTAGCATACTCACTATTTCATTTATCGAAAGATAAAGTTATGTACTTCCTAAATATTATGATTTATTAGAAGATAATGGAGTTATGCTTATTAAAAGAAAAAATATAAATCTTAATAATTATCAAAAAAATTAACGTCAGGGTCGAAATCTATTTGAAAATATGTTAAAATTTAATTGGAAGAATATGGAAAAGGGAATGTAGTTTTGGGAGGTAGAAATGCAATATCACAAGTTTATAATTAAAAATTATCGTGCCATTAAAGGACCTTTAGAAATTGATTTGAAAAACAAAATAGTTCCACTTGTTGGGATTAATGAATGTGGAAAGACAACTATATTACAAGCAATATTTGCCTTTGATTATACGAATGATGAATTAAATAAAAGTAAACAAGTTCATGATATAAGTAATTTATATTTTTTAGAGGATGACATATGTGAAATTAAATCTATTATAGACATTACAAAAGAAGAATTAAAAAATGTCATTAATTATCTTGCAAAGAATAATGAAAATAAAATTTTAACTAATAAAGGAAAATTAGAAACAATTGAGGAAAACAACGAAGAATGGAACAAGATTAATAGTCAAAGTAATAAACTAGAAAGTATAAATAACATATACTCTGATTTATTGAAAAAACTTGAAGAAAAAATAGATGAAGATATTTTACAAGTTGAACTCATAAGAACATTAAACGAAGATGAAGAAAAAAACAAATATAGATTATATAACAAAATATTAAATAAGGTTACTGATTATGAAAAGGTAGAAGAAGAATTAGGGTTTGAATTAATAAAAAGAATGCCACCAATTTTATATAGTGATGATTTTAATGATAGACCTCCTGAAAAAGTAAAATTGACTAAAGAAGGAAATTCATCAGAATGGGAAAAAATATACACAAGGGTATTCAATGATGCACTTCATAAGGAAGACTATAGCATATATTCATTATATGATATAGATCCTAGAAGGAGGAAATCTACATTATCAGAAGTCAGCAAATATTTAAGTGATAATTTAACTGATGCTTGGTCTAGATTTTCTAGTGAAAAGAAAAAGATTACTATTTCTTTTGACATCGAAGAAATCACAGAGAATGAAGTTACACAGAGATTATTACAAATAGATATAATTGAAAATATAAATGGTCAAGAAAGAGCTTTCGGAATATCTGATAGAAGTAAAGGATTTATTTGGTATTACAATTTTATAATGAAGATTCAGTTCAGTCCTAAACAAAGTAATAGCGAAAATACAATATTTTTGTTAGATGAACCAGGATCGTATTTACATGAAACGGCACAAAATGAATTATGTAAAAAACTAGTTGAAATATCTAAGGATGAAGGTAATGTAATATATTGTACCCATTCCCCGCAATTATTAAATCCACAATATATACCACTAAATGCAATAAACATTGTGTCAAAAACAAAATCAAAGATTTCTTGTTCTCCTATAGGTAATGCAAAAACTTCTTCACTTAAAACTAGTGCCTTTCAACCAGTCTATGAAGCACTCCAAATACCTGAACTTAAATTTATTAGTAAAGAGCATAAAGTGGTTGTTGTAGAAGGAATATATGATAAATATGTATTAGAAATGTTTTCAGCATTAAAAAATGATGTCACATTTTTTGGGAGTGCTAATGCTAAATCAATAAGAGATAATATTCAATATTTCATTGCATTTAATATTCCTTATATGGCTTTATGGGATAATGATGGTGCTGGACAAACGCATTATGAAAATGCTAAAAAGGAGTTTGGAGAATTTGAATCACAAAAATTTTATTTATTACCGGATGTAAATAATAAGGGTAAAGTTAGAATGGAAGAAATGTTTGAAAAAAGTGATATGTCAATAATAAATGATATTTTAGAACTCCCAAGTGATACAACTTATACAATGACCATGGGAACTTTATATTATTCTAGAAATAGAGAAAAAATTTTAAAAGAAATAATAGCTAAAATTTCACCTAAAACTAGAGCTAGTTTTTCAAAGCTAGATTCTATAATAAGAACACAATTTGATATTGAAACAAAAAACAAAATGACAAAAGAAACTAAAGAAAAAGTGAATTACTAGTACTAATAATTTAAAATTCTAGGTAGCATTTAGGTGGCAGATTTGTGAATTTTTACTAATTTGATTTAATTTATTTTAATCAAAAAAGGTAAAAATCGTTGAAAAATAAGCAAAAAATCATATTAAAATGTAGAAAAGTTCTAAATTTTAATAGCCATGAAAAAAGAACCAAACATTTCTAAAGAAATTTTTGCTTTTTCTCGTTTCATAGTGTATACTATTTTTAGAATTGAGGGTACTAGTATGAAGACAAATAGTTTAAATGAAAAAGAATTAAAAGCAATTGATGGCTATTTTCGAGCTACAAATTATGTATCTGCAGCTGCGCTTTATTTAAAAGAGAATCCCCTTTTAAAAAGACCTTTAGAATTTCAAGATATAAAATCAAAACTAGTAGGCCATTGGGGAAGTGCACCAGGGCAAAACTTTGTTTATGCGCATTGTAATCGTGTAATCAAAAAATATGATTTAAACATGATGTGGATAAGTGGACCAGGTCATGCAGGTCAAGCCACAATGAGTAATACCTATTTTGAAGGATCTTACGGTCAAGTTTATCAAGAATTTACTCAAGATGAAGAAGGTCTAAAAAAATTTCTAAAACATTTTAGTTTTCCAGGAGGAACTTCAAGTCATGTTGCACCAGAAGTTCCAGGAAGCATTAACGAAGGTGGAGAACTAGGTTATAGCCTTGTCCATGCTTTTGGAGCTATATTAGATAATCCAGATTTAATTGCTACCGTAATAATTGGCGATGGAGAAGCAGAAACTGGACCTCTTGCAACTAGCTGGCATGGAAATAAATTTATTAATCCAGAAAAAGATGGCGCGGTCATTCCAGTTTTGCATTTAAATGGCTATAAAATTGCCAACCCAACTATTCTCGCACGTATAAGCAAAGAAGAATTAGATGCACTTTTTAAAGGATATGGCTGGGTACCTTATTATGTTGAAGGAGAAGATGAAATAGCTCTTCATCAAACCATGGCTAAAGTAATGGATGAAGTGATTTTAAGAATAAAAGAAATCTGGAAAATGGCAAGAGAAAACCATATTACAGAACGACCTTTATGGCCAATGATTATTTTAAGAACCCCAAAAGGATGGACTGGACCTAAAGAAATTGATGGCAAAAAAATTGAAGGAAGTTTTAGAGCACACCAAGTTCCAATTGAAGTAAATGAGAAACATCCTGAAAGCCTAAAAAGATTAGAAGAATGGTTAAAAAGTTATCATCCTGAAGAATTATTTGATGAAAAAGGCTCATTAAAAAAAGAGTATCGCTTATTTATACCAGAGTTATCCAAAACAATGGGAATGAATCCACACGCAAATGGTGGGAAACTTTTAAAAGATTTAAAAATTCCTGATTGTAAAAAATATGGAATAGAAGTTCCATATCCTGGAAGCGTCAATGGAGAAGATATGCGAAACCTAGGGCCATTTATTAGAGATATTATTGCCAAAAATCCTACAAATTTTCGAGTTTTTGGCCCGGATGAAACACTTTCAAATCGTTTAAATGCTGTATTTGAAATTACAAATCGTCAATGGAATAGTAAACAAAAAGAACAAGATGAATTTTTAGCTTCAGAAGGACGAGTTATCGATTCATTTTTATCAGAACATATGTGTGAAGGTTTACTAGAAGGATACTTGCTAACTGGTCGTCATGGATTTTTTCACAGTTATGAATCATTCATCCGAATTGTAGATTCGATGATTAGTCAGCATGCTAAATGGATAAAAGTCAGTAAAGAATTAGAATGGCGAGCACCAATATCTTCACTAAACTTAATCGTTTCAAGTCACTGCTGGCAACAAGATCATAATGGCTATACGCATCAAGATCCAGGAATAATTAATCATGTTTTAACCAAAAAAGCAGAAATATCGAGAATTTATCTGCCTTGTGATACCAACACTTTATTAAGTGTTATGCATGATATCTTAAGTACGAAAAATCGTATCAATGTAATAGTAGCTAGTAAACATCCAAGACCACAATGGCTTTCAATAAATCAAGCGATACGCCATTGCAAAAAAGGATTAGGTATATGGGGCTTTGCAAGTAATGATTTAGACAATAATCCAGACCTAGTAATGGCCTGTGCCGGGGATACTCCAACATTAGAAATAATGGCTGCAACTAGTATTTTAAGAAAATTTATTCCAAATTTAAAAATAAGAGTAGTTAATGTCGTAGATTTAATGAAACTAATACCTAGCAGTGCCCATCCACATGGATTAAGTGACCAAGAATATGATTTCATTTTCACGACATCAAAGCCAATCGTGTTCGCATTCCATGGATATCCAAATGTAATTCATGAATTAACATACAAAAGAAAAAATCAAAATTTACATGTAAGAGGGTACATTGAAGAAGGAACCATTACAACTCCGTTCGATATGCGAGTTCAAAATAAATTAGATCGTTTTCATTTAGTATTATTAGCAACCGAATATTTACCACAATTTGATACGAAAGAAGTAAAAAAATATTGTGTCGACATGTTAAAAAAACACCAAAAATACATAATTGAAAAGGGTATAGATATGGAAGAGGTTATAAATTGGAAATGGGATTTATAATCTTTTTTATTAGTTATAAATTTATAAATATTTTCCGACTCAAGTAACATTTCGTGTTCAAATTACCATCTATTTTGTACAATGAAAACATGAAAGGAAGAGATATCATGAATCAAGAAAAAATAGGAAAATTTATTGCTGAGTGTCGAAAAATGAAAAAAATGACCCAACAAGACTTAGCCGAAAAATTAGGTGTAACAGACCGTGCAATATCAAATTGGGAAAATGGGAAAAATATGCCAGATTTATCCCTTTTTAAACCATTATGTAAGGAATTAGAAATTTCCATAAATGATTTAATAAGTGGTGAAAAAGTTATCGAAAAAGAATACCAAGAAAAATTAGAAGAAAACATAATCAAAGCAATCGATTATACAAATAAAAAAATTGAAAAAAGAAATAATGTCACAGGCATCTTATTAATAATATTTGGTGTTTTAACTGCAGTTACCGCTGTAGCAATATTTCCAAGCGAAAGTAGTTGGGGGTCGATTTATTCTGTATTTGGAGCTATAATATCCTTAATAGGAGTAAGTAGGTTGACAAAGCGATTAACCTATGGAAAAAGGCTATTTTGCAATTTTGCATATTTTTTCATATTTGTTTTAGCATTACTAATAATCGATTACATTGGTGTAGTAAATATTCATCAAGCGCCAAGATTTTCATTAATCACTGTATCAGGAGAAAACGTTATCTATTATGATACATTATTTTATGATGTAATAAGATGCAATAAAAATCAAGATAACGAAACATATAAAGTTGTAAAAAATCAAAAATATGATGAATATAACATCGATAGTTATTGTAAATAGAAAACAAAAACATATTTGTCTTAGCTCTAATATTCTTTATTTAATAAATCGGTTATAAATTAAAATAAAAAAAATAGATTCAAAAACTTAAAGTAGAGAGTATTGTAATATTTCATATTAAGCCAATAATTAAATTTTGATTTTAAATATACAAATGAAACTTCATAAAAAAGTGTTATAATTTATGCAACCCAAAATAATTTGAAAGTGAGATATACCATGAAAAATAAAAATACATTATATTGTATAGTATTTATTTTAGGACTAATGACAATCATATTTTTGAAATTTTTGATTACGGAGCTATATGGTTGGGTAGAAACTTTTTTATTCATATTATCAATTATAAGTATAGTATTCAGCGTTATCAAATTCTATCAAAATTCTAAACGAAAAAATAATATCAAAATAGCAGTAGAAATAGTATCAATAATGATTATACTTTGGTTTGCATTATTAAGCATAGATTATAAAAGACATAAAAATTTATATGATCCATTATTTTGCATAGGATATAATGTGAAACAAGACTATGATATGGATATTCAAACAGGCCAAGTATATAAAACAAAAAGTACGTTTTATATATTTGGCATAAAAATTAGTGAAATAGAAGGGGATTAGAAACGAAAAATTACAGATTAGCAATTTTTTGAAAAAAATGAATCAATATTAAACTTTATTTTAATTAAATTTATACCAAAAGGTAAGTATATAACAAAAAAGTACATACTTACTTTTTTATTATTTCTAACTTATAATCATAATGTCAAAGGAAAAGTGCACGAATCCTTGAATAAAAATTAGGAGGAAAAGAAAATGGAAAATAAAAAAATACAATTAAATAAAGGATATATTTTGGTTTATGATTTTGGAAATGTTAAAGTACACAATTATAACACTCAAGATTATATTGATGATCAAGTCATTATGCTTGAAAAAAATAACAAAGTAGTTGTTATTGAATCACCAGCATTTTATGATAACAATGTAGAACTTGAAAATTATATTAAAAGTTTAGGAGTAACATTAGATGGTGTATTACTTTCTTATCACATGGGTGGGGGAACATTTTTAAGTGAGGCCAAAAAATATGCGACTCACAAGGCGGATGAATATGGTCATACAGGTGGTGGAAAAGCATTAGTAGATAATTTTGCTAAGACTTTTGGTGAGTCATTTGATAATAATATTCATAATGTTACAGATTATATTGAGAGTGGCAAAATAACTCTTGCTGACATAGAAATGAATATTATACCTACTAATGATGGCTATGATATCGAAATACCAGAAATTAATTCTATTTATACGCACATGCTTGGAAGTGATTGTCATTCTATAATTGCTGGTACAGAACACGCTAATGCTATGATTCAAACACTAAAAGGATATATTACTAAAAATTATAATTTGATTTTAACATCACATTATATTCCAGAAGATTTAAAAGCAGTTGAAACAAAAATTACATATATTGAAACTTTATTAAATATTGCTGATAGTTGTTCTAATGCAAATGAGATGATAGAAAAAGTTAAAAAAGAATTTCCTGAGTTTAGCGGAATTAATTACCTAGAAATGACCGCTGGCTTCTTCTTTAACAAATAACGAAAAGTGATGAAATTCACTTTTTTTGATACTTACCAAAAGATACGTACTTTCTTAAAAGACTATATAAGAGTATAATGATTTTAGGAGTGATAAATTATGGCAAAAGTATATACAAATTGTCCAGTAGAATATACAGCTTCCATTATTTCAAATAAATGGAAAGTATTAATTTTAAGAGATTTAATCGAGGGAACAAAAAGATATAATGAACTGAATAGATCGATTGTTGGAATATCTGCTAAAGTCCTAACGCAAAATTTAAAAGATTTAGAGAGTGATGGAATCGTAAAAAGAAAAGTTTACCCAGTAGTTCCACCCAAGGTAGAATATTCTTTAACAGAAAAAGGTCAAGAATTAAAAGGCGTTTTAGATATGATGAAAGAATTTGGTTTAAAGTATAAAGATAAATAATGATAAAAGAAAATTTATTAAAAGAACTACTAATTTATATAGAAAAATGGAAGAACCAAAAAAGCTCTTCCTATTTATTTTTGATTGATATAAGCTATAAAGAATAGTTTTCTTAGGCATCTTATCTTTATTACTTTTGAATGTACTCTACTTATTTAATATGCGATATTTCATCCATTAATGCCGGCTTACTAGCATATTCGGTTCGTATATATACTAAAAAATCACTTATATATTTCTTGTGGATATCCAAACGGTTTATATGCATTAGTTCTCCTGCAATACCACGATAAGCATTTCTATTAGAAGCAAACTTTAAATTTTTTTTACATTTTTTAATATTTATTTCTATCAATTCATCTCTATACTTAGGAAGTAAATACTCTTCAAAATGGTTTACATCTCCATTCGTACTCACATATTCATAAAGAGCATCGATCATTTTTTCTTCGATATAAATTTTTGTCAAAATATCAAAATGACGGGTAGTAGATTTTTGCACTTTTGTAATAATTTGTTCTCTTTCATTAAGCCAATCACTTTGATTATATAATTTTTTAATTTTGATATATTTTTCAAAATTAAACTCATCATATTTAAAAAATGCGTTATATAGCTCTTCTTTATAATCTGGTTCCATATGATTATTTTGATAAATTTCTAATAGCGTATCTGTAATGAATTTTTGATGATTAGGATATTTTTGTTGATATTTTTTTAATGCTGAAATAACTTCATTTATTTCCTCTTTTTCCATTATTATTGATACATATTTTTTAAATGTCTCTATGTCGTCAAGATTATTTTCAATTAAGATAAGTTTTTTATCTATATTTCCTGTTCTATCATACAGTTCACTCAAATATTCTAAATAATACTTTTTTGAATAGGAATACCATTTACTACTATTATCACAATCCTCTATCGCATTTAATAGAGCAGACTCACATTCTTCTGTAAATAAGTCCTTTCTAATAAAATTAATAATTAAATTATCAAGTTCTATCCCATAATTATCTAAATTATGAGTTTGTAATTCTAAAAGAACATATTCAAAAACATCTCTAATGGTTTTATTATTATGAGGAGCTGAATTTAATATTTCAACAATTACTTCGATACAGGAATCTGCAACAATACTAGTCTCGCCATTTGAGCCATCAATCGCTGTATCTGGTATAGAATCTAATATAATTTTAACAATAGCAAATGCTGTTTCATAATCATTCCTATCCACTAAATTTGATGCTTCATTTGTAAATTCATGCATTTTCCTAGTATATTCCCAACCTTCATTATAATCGATAAAACCATCTCGACCGCCAGCTTCACGTATAGCATCAAATATTTTTCTTTTATAAGTAGCAGGAGATATTTTAGGAAAATAATCTACAAATTTTCTTCTAAATAAATCGTATATAGCTTCATCATTTTCAATTAAATCACCCAAAAAGATTTTTAATTCTTTTTCGTTTATTTTACTTAAAATAGAAGTGATATTTGGAGTTTCTTTCTTATTAGATAAATTTTCATTTGCAAGATAATAGAGAACAGCTGTAATGTGTTTACATTCATCATGGTCATAAAAATAGGGACAATTACAATTTGTAACCATTATTTTGTTATTGTCTAGTTCTATACTTACATGATAATCATCTGTTCCTTCAACCACAGCATTAATTTCATTATTTTTAACCTTAACATTTTTTACATATCCATTATTGTAATATTCGAATCCTCTTTTTAAAATAATACTAGAGTATTCTTTTTCAAAATCAATTTTCATACTTCACCTCTAATTAAATCAACTATAAATATTATATCAAACCGGATTATATAAGTCATTCTGAATTTAAGAAATAAGAAAAAAATGGTAATATCACGTTTCTTTCTCATCCATTTACTAAATAATTTTTTTACGTTCTTTTCACCTAGAACATTATTTATTACTAATTTACATCTTTCTAAATTTCCTAAAATTTCTATTTTAGAGTAGTCAAATGCACTTAATTGTGTTATGATTTTCATGGGTATTTCACTTCCTTTGATTTTGTTTCGATCTTATATCTCAAAAGTGAAAATACCTTATAAAGTCCTTATTTTTAGGGACTTTTCTTTATTATGTAGCAGCCGAGATAGGCAGCTACTTATAAAACCACGTGCTATGCACGTGAGACCTGAAGAGCAAGGGCGATGTAAAAAAATTCAACTCTCCTTCTGATATAATATAGACGATTTGCC
>CALVUM010000018.1 GCA_944363605.1 uncultured Bacilli bacterium | reverse complement strand
ATTCTGGAAATATTCATGTCAGAAGAAAATATGTAGATGTTTTGTTAGAAACAGATATTGGTTTAGTCGGGATCGAGATCAACAGTTCGGTAAAAGATTATCTGCATGTGAGGAACCTAGCTTACCATTGTGACACCTATGCCCATTACACCGAAACTGGAGAATATTACCGCGAAGACATTTATATTATTCAAATTAATTTGACTTACGGAATAAAAAATGATGAAGAAATAATGAGGGTTTATGAAGTACAAGATAAGAACCAAAAAAAGTTTGTAGAAAACTTCCAGGTTATTGAATACAATATGGACAAAGTGATGGAGTATTGGTATACTAAAGACGAGAAAAAGATAAAGGAATACTTATATTTAATTCTGCTAGATTTAGAAAAAGAAGAATTAGAAGAAGTAGCCAAAGAAAGTCTGGAGGTAGAAAAATATATGAAAGATTTAGAGAAAGTGAATGAAGATCCAAGATTCAGAGAATTTATGACTAAAGAAGAAGATGAAAGAAAAATCAGAAATACAGAAATTTATGCTGCTAGAGAAGAAGGTCTTAGCCAAGGATTTTTACAAGGAAGTAAACAAGAAAAAATCGAAATTGCCAAAAAAATGCTTTCTAAAGACAAAAGTATAGAAGAAATTATGGAATTTACAAGTTTAACTAAAAATGAAATCGACCAATTATCTTAATTAAAGCATATAAAAAGCTTTTAAAGAAAAGATTAGTGAATACTTATATTTAATTCTGCTAGATTTAGAAAAAGAAGAATTAGAAGAAGTAGCAAAAGAAAGTCTGGAGGTAAAAAAGTATATAAAAAATTTAGAAAAAGTAAATGAAGATCCAAGATTCAGAGAATTTATGACTAAAGAAGAAGATGAAAGAAAAATCAGAAATACCGAATTGTATGCAGCCAGAGAAGAAAGAAGTAAACAAGAAAAAATTGAAATTGCTAAAAGAATGCAAGCTTTAAACATACCTATAGAACAAATAATAAAAGTAACAAATTCATCTAAAAAAGAAATAGAAAGTTTAGAATAAACTTTCTTTTTTTAAAAAATATGAAGTAAAACTTCATATTTATAATAATTGATCAATATATTTTTTTAATTGTTTGGCATCTTTACCAAAAATAATTTTTAATTGATTATCAATTTCTACAATTCCTTTTGCCCCCAATTTTGTAATTGCATCTTTATCTACTTTAGAAACATCTTTTAAAATAACTTTAAACCTAGACATATTACATTCGGCATTAACAATATTATCCTTTCCACCTAAGTATCCTAAAAGTTTATTCGCTTCCAAATGAAAATCTTTTTGCATAAGTTTTACAACAACTAAAGAAATAAAAAGTAAAACAATTGCAATCAGTAAATATACTAACCATTGATCCATAAATATCAACCTCATAAAAATTATACTATAAATTTTAGAAAAATGCACGTATTTTAAAAATTCACATAAATTAATAGTGAGAATACAGGAAAGGGGAATATATTATGTGTAATAACGACGGAACATCTAATTGCATTTCAGAAATACTTAATGTAATTTTGGTTTTACAACAAAACGCTTGTCCAAATTCATGCTTAGATTCATGTGATCGCCCAGTATTAGGCGGAGGACCAAATTGCTTGATTTGTAATACTAGACCAATTCAAATTTATACATGTGGATCAAACGGAGTTGCCTTAAGTATGCCAACAACAAAAGACCCAGTAGTCGGCGGGACAACATCTACAGTATTTAGAGTAGAAAAAGTAGATAACAATTGCTGTACTTGCCGTGTTTTAGAAGATAACCCAGATACAACAAGCTTAAATCCATATGTAGCAACAAACTCATTCTTCACAATCAATTTATCATGTGTTTGTGCAATACGTTGTCTAACAGATACGTACGTAGAATGTGTTTAAAAAGAGGCGTTTGCTTCTTTTTTTTTGAATTCCTCTATGGTATAATGAAAAAGAATAGGTGAGAATATGATAGAGAATCTTTTACAAAAAACTAACGAATTAATAATTGATTGTGCCAAAAAAGAAGAAGAATTATTTTCAATTGAAAATTTTGAAAACTCATTAGAAACAATAGAAGAAGAATTAGCCAAGGTTATAAAAGAGATAAAACAAACGGAGTCTTTAGAAGAACGAACTAATAAAACAAAAGAATTGCTAAATTATTTAAATCAATATTTAGACTGGCTAGAAGGCTGTCGAAAAATAAAAGTAGAAATAAAAAAGACAGGTTGTTCAAAAATAAAAGAATGTACGCAACTTATTCAATTTCTAACAATCTTTAATACTCGAAAAAATAGTATAAAATATACAAATAATTTAGAAGGACAAATTGTCAATTTAAAGAAAATTTTAACTGAAATGAACAGATTCTATAAAGCTTTATTTCAAATAGATGAGGATTTAATGTTTTTAGACATTTTACCTACTGAAAAAGAAGAAAAAGAAAATATAGAAGAATATATTACGAAAGTAGAACAATTTTTTAAAGAAAAAAATAAACAACGAATCGAGGCTTTTATAAAAGATTTAAGCGAATCTATTAATAATAGCTCAATCATCAAAGGCGAGCCTAATAAACCAGAAGAAGAGGCAGAAAAAACTGAACAAGAAATTTTTGAAGAAGTACCATCTAGAATGGATTTTAATGAGCCAATTTTTGCCGAGAGTACTCCAAATAAAACAGAAGAAATGTCACCAGAACCTTTAGAAGAAATATTGGATAAAAAAATTTCTTCGAAAGATCCAAACATTGAAAGTGCTACAACTAAACTAGAAGAAATGCCCTTAGAAGCTTTACAAGAGAACGAAGAGATAGTAGATAAGAAAACCTCATCTCAAAAAGAAATTCCAGAATTTTTAAAACCATATATGGCAAAAGCTGAAGAAGAAATAGCCAAACAAAGTGCCAAGCTAATTGAAAGTAGAAAAAAAGCCATTAATAAGTATAAAGAAAGATTATATAGGCAAATGGATATCTATAATCAACAAGAAAAAATAGAAGCACTAGAACCTGGAACGCTTACGAATTATCAAGCGACTCGTCCGCTCCAAGAAACCTGTTTTAAAGAAATTAAACGAATCAATTCTTTTAGCGAACAAGAAATAAATAATCCAAATATAGACTTAGATATCCCTGAAGAAAGTGTATCCCTAAAAGAAATATTAAAAGAATTCACTGAAAGAACTCCTAAAATAGAACCTTTACCACTTACTATAGATTATCCGGTTTTAGAAAAAGAAAAAGAACTTGAACTTTTACCAGTTGTAAGTAGACCTAAAAAGGCTTATACAAGAAAGGGAATGACAAATCCAAAACTAACAACCATTATCAAAAAAAGACTTGCCGAGTTAGCCATTGCATCTGTTGTTTTCTTACTATCAAGTCAAAAGGATTTTTTGGGAGTGGCTCAAAATTTTGGACCCGATAAAGTTATCGAAAAAACCAGTGAAGTAGAAATAGATTTTGAAAAATATATTAATTTAGGAGACAACGTCAAATTAAAGAACTTAAATGTTATCTCTTATTTAACTCCAAATCTTCTTGAATCCGTTTCAACAAAACCATTATATACATCAGATACTCCAAGAATAGTTGAACAACTTTTTATGAAATCTCCCAATAACGAGATTATCGAAGTTCATGAAGAAAGAGAACGAAATTTCTATTTAGAATTAGGTTATGAAATATTAAGCGTAAAACTTGTAGATGGCTACTATGCAATTAATGATATAGTTTCTTTAGAAATGGAGAGAAAAAATCTATGAATAATGAAGAATTTGAAATAATAGAAATAGATGAAAAAGAATATGTTATTTTTAAAAAAATTAATTTAAATGAAAAAAACTATTTTTTATTAAATGAGATTCAAAATGATACTCTAGGAGAAAACACAATTGTATTAGAAGAAAAAGATGGATTTTTGAATAGTATTGAAGATGAAAAAGAAAAAGTAGAACTTACAAAATATATTTTAAGCGAAATGAAAAGTGTAGAAGAATAAAAAATTCTACACTTTTAAATTATTCATAATTATATAAACGATAAAGAGTAATAGAAGGAATATTAAAAAAACGTAAACTTAAATTTTCGGTGCCAATACCATTAGAAACATACATTATAGAATTTCCGTTTTCAAATTTGCCAATTTCATAATCTCCAACGTTATCTTTTTTTATGAAACCTCCAACAAAAGGGATGCGAATCAATCCTCCAAGAGAATGGCCGGCCAAAACTAAATTAGCTTTTGACTGAACCTGTTTCCAAACAATAGGTTCATGTGTAAGTAAAATTTGATAAAAATTTCCATCCGTCTCTTTAGTAAAAGCCTTAGTAAAGTCTTGACCTCCTTGTGTTACAGAGGGAATTCCACTAAGATAAATAGGCGTAGTATCTTTATAATAAATAGGAACATTTAAATTATCTAAAATCGTAAAACCCGCTGCTTGCATAATTTCTTCAAATTTATCTGGATAAAGATAATCATTATCTCCACGAATTGCATATTTTCCAATAGTCGCAGTTGTTTTACTTAATTCATCTTTTAAAAAATTGACATTCTCATCAGAAAGATTAATATAAGAATCAAATAAATCACCAGTAAAAACAAGTACATCAGGTTTAGCGATATTGATTTCTTGTACAACTTTTTTAATTTCTTTTTCATTAGTTGTTCTTCCAAAATGAATATCTGAAAATTGAACGATCTTAAAGCCATTAAACGAATCAGGTAAAGAAGTTTGAACAATTGAAGTTTCATAAGTAATACAAAGTTTAGGTTCAATAAAATACATATAAGAAACTAAAAGAAGGAGAAAAAGAAAGAAAATGAAAAAAAATTTAGCAAGAAATCCGAACTTTTTTTTCTCTTCTTGATTTGTAATATTTTCTTCCATATTATACCCCAAAAAGAACAACAATTACAGATAATGTATTATGTATCATATGTGCAAAAGTACTTGTAAAAATATTATTAGTTTGAAGATAAGCTTTCGCGAAAAAATAGCCAAATCCAGCATAAGGAATAATGAATAAAAGCTGAGTCCATTCAAAATAAATAGGATCAAATGCCGCGAGCAAGTGAGCTGCACCAAATAATAAAGAGCTAAAAATCAAAAAAAACTTGTCATTTGAAAATGCATCCTTAAATCCTTTTCTAAATAGCATTTCTTCTAAAAAAGGACCTAAAATAGACATAGCTAAAATAGCAAAGAATGGGGAAGAATCAATAATTGCTCGATTGCCTTCTTCATTTGCAGCAATACCACCAGTTAAAAAAATCAAAATTGTATTAGTTAAAATCATAAAAACTAAACCTTGTAACCAATAGACGATACTAATTCGGCCATAAGAGCGAAAGTTTTTAAAAAAATCTTTAAATTCCTTAAAAATACTTTTTCGATAAATAAAAAGTAAAAGAAAAAAAGTAACAAAATAAATAGCTAAATTCAAAACCATATAAACAATATCATTAGAAACATCTAAATGAAAGAATTGAAAAAAGTTAAGTAAAACCAAAGGCAAAACAAACATATAGATAAGAATAAGTAAAATACCAATACCTAATTTTTTAAAATCGATAGTTTTCATATGATCACATCCTATAAAAAAATATATCATAAAGGGATAAGAATATCAATTGCAAAAAAGATGAGGACACTGTATAATAAAAAATAGAGGAGCCTTGCGATGAAAGAAAAAAGTGTGTTATTGTTTTTTGCTTTATTAAGTACTATTCTTTTAATTTATTTTTCTATTCCTAATTTTTTAGAAAAAGAAAAAATCAATGCCTTATTAGAAAAACTAAACTTTTCATCTGAAAAAAATGAAAATAATTCCGGTGGAAAAGTGGATTTTGAAGAAGATGACAAAAAGGACAATGAAAATAACAACGACGATAGTCAAAAAGAGAATGAAGAAAATAATAACAATAATGATGATCAAAAAGAAAATGAAAATAATAACAACAATGACAATGATCAGAAAGAAGATGAAGAGAATAATAACAATAATAATGATCAAAAAGAGGATGAAGACAATAATGATGATCAAAAAGAAAATGGAGATAATAACAACAATGATAATGATCAGAAAGAAGATGACGAAAATAATAATGATAATGAAGAAGATAACCCTTCAAAAGAAGAACCAGACAATAAACCAGAAGACCCAATTCCTTCCAAGACTACATTTCATGCTTATTTTAACGTAAATGGTGCAGATGGAATAACTCCAGCTTCTGTAAGCTGTGAAACAACAGGCAATTCTTGTACAGTAACTCTCCCTAAATTGGAAACAACACGCGAATTTTTAGGTTGGAGTTTAAATAAAAATTCAACATCGCCTACATTAACAGCGGGATCAAAAGTGACATTAAGTACCAATCGAACGTATTATGCAATTACCAGAAAAAATTATACAGTAACAATAATGGGAAATGGGTCCTTTATCGGAAGTCAAAAAAAAGTTTGTAGTATCTATAATACGAATTCAACATGTCAGGTAACCTTGCCAGATTTAAATAGAGATTTCTACACCAGTTGGGGATATAATTCTAACCCCAATAGTGCTTCCATAGATTATGGAATAAATACAACTTTAAATGTAAATAGTGATCAAACTCTTTATGCAATAAGAAAAATAGAAACCTCAGATTATGATAAATATGCAAATGTTGCATTAGATGTATTTAACAAAATAAACTCGTTACGTACTTCTAAAGGATTATCAGCTTTAAATTATAGCAAATCTTTAGAATTAAGTGCTATGCTTCGACTTTCAGAAATTGCTCAAGACTATAATTATACAGTTAATGGAGATCGTCACATAAGAATAAGTAACAATGAACCTTTTTATACAGTAAATGAATTTGCCTATGGTGAAAACTATTTTAGAGGATATGGTTGTGATGCCACATATTTCCATGATTCTTTTGTCGCTTCATCAAGCCATTTAGAAAACATGTTAAGTACAGATGTAAATATTGCTGGCATAAGTGTTGGGGTGAAAGGAGGACAATGCTATATAGTTGAACTATTTGGAATTCAATAAAAATAAAAAGAAATCAATTTAAATTTTTGATTTCTTCTTCTGTTAAGCCTGTATAGTCAATTATTTTTTTGACAGGCTCTTTTTCAATTAGCATTTTTTTAGCAATTTCAATTTTTTCTTTTTTGCTTCCGCGTTCAATTCCTAGTTCATAAGAACCTTCATTGTCTTCTTTGTGTTTCTCTTCTAAATCATAGTATAAAATGAAATCTCCATTGCCTGTTAAATCTTCTACTTTTTTGACCATACCTTTAAATCCTTCCTTTCC
>CALVUM010000017.1 GCA_944363605.1 uncultured Bacilli bacterium | reverse complement strand
CATTACATCACTATGCCTAGCATAGAAATATGCTTAGCATATTTAGGTTTTTCGTGATTTTTGATTAAAATCAAATAAAAAAAGACAAATAAGTGATTTATATACCTATTTGTCAACAGTCTGAAGTTTTTTATATTAAAAAAACTTCCCACATGGAAGTTTTAAAAAAAATCTTTATACAAAACGTATAAAGACTTTGACTTTCATTTTGGTGGCTCGCTCGGGATTCGAACCCGAGACCCTCTGATTAAAAGTCAGATGCTCTACCGACTGAGCTAGCGAACCTTAATAAAGAATGGCTGCCTCGGGTGGGCTCGAACCACCGAAATGTCAGAGTCAAAGTCTGATGCCTTACCACTTGGCTACGAGGCAATATTTATTATATCCTCTTTCGGACATTTTTTAATGGTGGAGGGACATGGATTTGAACCATGGAACCCGAAGGAACAGATTTACAGTCTGCCGCGTTTGACCACTTCGCTATCCCTCCACTAAAAATGGTGCCGAAAGAGGGACTCGAACCCCCAACCCATTGATTACAAGTCAATTGCGCTACCAATTACGCTATTTCGGCAAAAAAAATAATGGTGGGCGTTTACGGACTCGAACCGCAGACCCTCTGCTTGTAAGGCAGATGCTCTAACCAACTGAGCTAAACGCCCGTTTCTTTAAGACACTTAAAATATTAACAGAAACACAAGAGATTGTCAATAAAAAAACTTGTTTTTTTCTTAAAAAATCAATATTTCAATTAGAAAAAGGAAAAATAATCCTTTTTCTAATTCATTTTATGCAAAATATTGATCGTACCATACTAAAAAGCAATAAATATTATAGATTTTCCGCCCATTATTTTTTATTCCTTTGTAATGTTCTTCTAATAATTTATTAATATAATTTTGATCAAAATATTTTGATACGTACCCTTTATTAAATTCTTCTTTTACTTTATTATAAAATTTTTCTTCTCGTATCCATTTGGAAAAAGGAACCGGAAAGCCACATTTTCTTCTTTTACTCCATTCTTCTGGAATCTTCTTGGACGCGATATCTCTAAATAAATATTTTGTTTGCTTTTTCTTTATGAGATATTTATTTGATATAGTTCTCGCATATCTAAAAACATCGATATCCATAAGCGGTGTTCTTAATTCTATAGAATGAGCCATGCTCATTTTATCTGCTTTTAATAGAATGTCTTGAGGAAGCCAGAAAAAGAAATCAATATACATCTTTTTCGTTAATTCATCCTCATTTTTAATTTTTTTATAAACTGGATTTAATACGTCAGCAATTGTTTCATTGTTTTTTAGGCGATCTGCTAAAATAGCATTGGCTTCTTCACTTTCCATATAAGATCCATGTCCTATATATCTTTCGTTAAAGGGCAAACCATATTTGATTAATGTATTTCTTCCTGGAAAATGAGGTAAATGTTTACAAAGATTACGGATTCCTTTTCTAATAATTAAAGGAATATGAATATACATTCTTAATAGAAGAGGATCGTTATACTCATTATATCCTGCAAACATTTCATCACTTCCCTCTCCTGCTAACGCAACTTTCACTTCCTTACTAGTTAAATCTGATAAAAAATATAACGGAACAGTGGATAAATTAGCATGAGGTTCATCGGTATGCCACTCTACTTTGGGCAATGCTTCAAAAAAGTCGTCAGCACTAATTTTTTGACGTGTGTTTTTAATTTTTAACATTTTAGATAAATCTGCTGCATAATCTGTTTCATCGAATCCCTCATAAGAAAAACCTACCGAAAATGTTTTTTCTGGCTTAGCAACACTGACAACATAAGAAGAATCCACTCCTCCAGATAAATATGCTCCAACTTCAACATCGCTAGTTGTTTGATGATAATAAATAGATTCTTCTAAAACTTTTTCAAGTTCTTCAAATGCTGTATTATATTTCATATCTTTTTTGTTATAGCTTACTTCAAAATAAGATTGTGTATGCAACTTTCCATTTTTAAAATGAAAAAAATGACCCGGTTTTAATTTATACACATTTTTAAAAAATGTTTCTTCTTTAACTGAATATTGAAAAATTAAGTACATTTTTAATCCGTCCGTATTTAATTCTTTCTTAAAATTTGGATGAACTAAAAATGATTTGATTTCTGAACCGAACATAAATTCTTGATCTTCAGGATTATAGTAATAATAAAACGGTTTGATCCCAAAATGATCTCGTGCACCAATTAGTTCTTGATTTTGTTTATCATATATGACAAAGGAAAACATCCCTCTTAATTTATCATACAATTCATCTTTCCATTCAGCATAACCATGTAAGATAACTTCTGTGTCGGTTTTTGTTTGAAAAACATACCCTTTTTCTTGCAACTCCTCTTTTAAAGCTTGATAATTATATATTTCACCGTTAAAAATAATAGCTAATGAACCGTCTTGACTATAAATAGGTTGACTTCCCCCCTCAACATCTATAATAGATAAACGACGATGTCCTAGAGCGACAAGATCATCCGTGTAATATCCTTCTCCATCTGGCCCACGGTGAAGAATTTGATCCGCCATATCTTTAATAATTTTTTCTTTTTCTTTTTTCTTTTTTTTATCTACAAATCCAACAATTCCACACATAATTTATTCCTCCCAATCACTATTTTCATATTCTTTATGGTAATGCCATAGTCTTTTTTTCATCATTAAAAATCTTTTAAAATTTTTATCTAATGGACATTGCATAGGACTTACTCTATTTTTCCATAAACGAAGTGCTTCTTTTTTAAATTCTTCATTTGAGCAGTATTTTATTAATACTTTTTTAGGAATAAATGATAAAAGAACTTTTTCTTTTAGATCCATAAAAGGCAAATCATGATGAAAAATCAAATCCTCAGCCATTATTTTTACCAAATTGGCTTTTAATGGAACTAGATAATAACTACATCTTCCTTGACGTGCATTAATTTCTAAAACTTTAAACTCTTTAGTTTTCTCGTCATATTTCATATCGATTTCAAAAAAGCCATTCATTCCAAGATTTTCCATGAATTTTATAATATTCTTTTTAGATGTCTCACTATCTCCATCAAATGTATTCAAACTATTGATTAAAGCCGCGGCATTTCCTACCATACTTTTTGTTCGTTCTTGAATTCCGATTTGAGCAAAACTAATTACTTTTACTTTTAAATTACGATCCACATAAACGACACAGTCAAATAAATGCGAATCATCTCCTGAAATAAATTCTTGAAGAATTAAACGATCTTTATATCCTGACTTTTTTATAAGAGCAATTGTCTTCTCAAGTTCTTTTTGAGATTTTATTTTATATATTTTTTTCTTTCCTTCAAATTGGATATGATTGTAGGAAATTACATTAGCTGGCTTGACGATCATGGGGTAGTTCATAGTTGGAATAATGCTATCTTTTTCTATATCAAAATAATATGTTTCTGGAAAGGACAAACAAGAATTTTTATATGTTTTATAAAACAATTCTTTGTTCATTAAGCTTAAGATCTTTTTTTCTTCCTGGTGAAAAAATATTAAATTTTCACGTAATTTTTGCTGGTTTCGAGCCAGGAATAAGGAATAGGTCTCATTTGTACTAATCGTCAATATTTTTTCTGGATGATCTTTGGCATATTGATTTAGAATTTGAACAAAAGCTTCTTCTTCCCATAAATCATCATGATACTCAATAGTTAAAATGTTTGAAAATTTTGTAAAAGCCAGACGATTTTTTGCGATTAAATGGGCTTTTTTTCGATAGGCTTCATAAGAAGCTCTAGCCATATAATATGCATTGGCATCGCTTCCTATTATAAGTACTTGAAAATTCATTAGACACCTCCTAATATGTAATTTCTTCCTCTTCATTTTCATGGATATGAACTCTTACTACTCGATTGCTTATTTGATTAAACAAATGATAGGCATTTATCCCTAATACTTTACACACACTAGAAATTGGAATATGTGTACCAAAAATTTCTACCTTTGTTCCGATTGAAAATTTTTTTGGACTAAATACCAACAACATATCCATGCAATCTCCAACAATTTTTAAATATTCTCCATTGATATATACATATTTAAAGCTTTTGTTTACTCCATCGGCATACCCTATTGGCAAAGTTAAAATATAACCTTCTTCTTCTATTTTAAATGTATTATATCCAACTACGTCGCCTTTATGTACAGGTCTTATACTTATTGTTTCTGTATACAATTCCATTGCTGTTTTTAAAGATAAGTCGTTTTCTAATATCGTTTTACTGCATTTATATTTTTTTTGAAGCCAAGTTCGTTTTAATTTGCGAAGTTTACTTTGAAGAGATTTTCCCTCTTTACGACTTTGAGAAAATCCATAAAGGATTATTCCTAAACGAATTCCGTTGCAAAAAGAAAGTTTTGGATGATTCACTAAAGTTAAACTTCTTCCCATATGAACAATAGGGATCTCTTTTAAAGGAATACTTTTTGTAATTTCTAAGAAAGTCTTTACTTGTTTATCAAAATATGGATCCATTACTCCTGAAGTAGCAAAATGACTAAAGACTCCTTCTATTAAAATATGAGGATTCTCTTTTAGTAGATCATATGCTTCTTTAAGTTCTTCAGAATCAAAAAAGCCTAATCGATGCATTCCTGAATCAATTGCTAAATGAATTTTTAAGGTATCATATAAATCCATTTTAATAAGTTTTTGAGCATATTCTAAAGACTCGACAGTTAAAGTAACATTGTTATTAATTGCATCCATTATGTAATCTAAATGAATTGGCTCTAGACAAAGTATAGGTATTTCCGTAGCATACTTTCGAACTTTTATTGCTTCTTCTAATGAAGAAACTGCTAAATAATTTACTCCACCTTTAATTAAATCTAAAACACTTTTTGTTCCGTGATGATAGGCATTGTTTTTTACTACTCCAAAATAGTATTTATAATCTGGATACTTTTTGATAATTTCTTTTACGTTTTCAGTAAGAATATCTCCATTTATAGTTGCATAAGTTTTTCGCTGCATTTTATCACCTTCATATCCCTTTTATTATAACAAAAACTTGCCTTTCTTTACAGATAAACGCCAAAATTTGACAAATCTAAACAATGAATTTAGTCAAATTGACAAATGAGCTACAATTTTTTTATAATATTTTTATGAACAAAATTACTGTAAACAATTATGATCTTGATGAAGAACAATTAAAACCCATTTTAGAAAATGCAAAATATTCTTTAATTATCGCCGGAGCTGGATCTGGTAAAACTTTAACTTTAATTGGAAAGATTAAATATTTATTGGAAAATAATTTATTCAAGCCGGAAGAAATTTGTACGATTTCTTTTACAAATGAAGCTACGAATAACTTAAAGAAAAATATTTTGAAAAATTGTGGACTAGAAGTCCCTACTTTTACCTTTCATAAATTGGCTTTAGATATTTTAAAAAGAGCTCAAATACATTATACTATTGCAACTCCAGATTTATTGGAATTTACAGCAGATGAATTTTTTCAAACAAAATGCTTTGGAAATAATTTTTTAGCTAAAAAATGCTATAAAATTTTTGATATTCCTTCTTTTTTCTCATGGGAAAAAATTTTGAAATCGAATAAATATTCTGGAATAAAAAAACAAATTCTCACTTTTATTAATCTTTTTAAAGCCAATGGATATTTTCAAAATGACTTAAAGGAAATTTTGAAGGGGGCTCAAAAAGAACCTCTACTATATATCATTTATGCTATTTATTTGTTCTACGAATCTAATAAAGAAAGTTCTGGAACTTTGGATTTTGATGATATTATTTTGAAAGCCACAAGTTATTTAAGAGAACATGAATGCTCTCTTCCCTATAAGCTTTTAATTATTGATGAATTTCAAGATACTTCTTTATGTCGATTTCAGTTTGTAGAAGAAATTCTTAAACAAACTGATGCTTCTTTATGTGTGGTTGGTGATGATTACCAGTCGATTTATCATTTTTCTGGTTGTGATTTAACTATTTTTTTGAATTTTTCTTCTTATTTTCCAAAGGTTAAAATTTACAAATTAGAAACTACTTATCGCAATAGTGATGAACTTATAAAATCGGCAGGTAACTTCATTCAAAAAAATCCAAATCAAATAAAAAAAGAACTTAAAAGTTCTAAACATCTTTCAAAACCAATAAAATTAATTTATTATAAAAATAAAGATTCTATTTTAGAAAAAGTCTTAAAAAGAATTCCAGAAGATCAAGAAATTTTTCTTTTAGGCCGCAACCATTTTGATTTAAAAAAGTATACAAAAAATTTAACTTATTCTTTAAAAGAAAATAACGAGCTAGTTTTTGCTAAATTTCCTAATCACAAGATTCGCTTTTTAACCGTGCACGCAGCTAAAGGATTGGAAAGTGATGTTGTTATTTTACTCAATTTGGAAAATTCTTTATATGGTTTTCCAACTCTTTTAAAAGATGAAAAAGTTCTTTCTTTGATTAAAAAAGTACAACCTTATCCCTATGAGGAAGAACGAAGACTTTTTTATGTAGCCTTAACCCGAACAAAATCTTTTATTTATCTGCTTGTTCCTAAATATATGCCCTCTTGTTTTATTAAAGAAATTAAAAAAGACAAGAATGTTGAAAATTTATTCTTGTGAATTTTTTTCTGTTTTTAAATTGCTTACGATGGTTATATGACTTATTTTTTCATAAGATAGAGTTATTCCAAATATTCTTTTTAATATTGCTATTAAATACAGCATTAATGTTAAAGCTATGAGAACTATACAGTAATATTCAAAGAAGTTTGTAGATATTTTTCTATCATTCCATAGTAAATAACCTCCTATGAAAAAAATGGTTGGAATGAACAAATAGAAGAAAATTTTCCAAAAATAGTAAGCTATGATTCGATACCAAGTGATTTTACGGTCTGAGGCAAATTGTAAATGAAAGAATTTCATTCCTAAAGTTTTTCCTTTTAAGATAAGAGGCAATAGTAAAAAATAAAAAATTGTCCATATGCTGAAAACTCCTATATAAATAAATATATTATCTTTTATATAAATATGAATTAAATAAAAACTTGCGGTTAAAAATATTCCATATCCTAGGAAATCCATCATACATGTTATTCCTCTTTTTATAAGACTTACTTTTTGAGCTTTTTCTTTGGATTCTTCATCAATTTCTTTTCTGGTTGGCAGCAATTTTATTGGTAGATAAGCTATAAAGTAGCCAATTATTCCTCCAAAAGTATTTAATATTAAATCATCTACATCAAAAACGCGATAGCCACGAGGATATATAAAATATAAGCCACTTAACTGAGTAAGCTCAAAAAATAACGTTAAGCAAAAACTATAGAATACCGTTTTTTTAAAATTAAATTCAAAATAATAATGAAGATACAATCCAAATGGTACAGTTAAAAGAATATTAAATAAGGATTCATAAATTGCTGGATTTTGTAATGTCGGAAAATACGTAGCAAAATCATTTGCTGAAAATGTAGATAAAGAGAACAATTCTGAAATAAAATGAAATGGAATTAAATTATAACTTGGAGTAGTCATTTTAGATACGGTTTCAATACTTGGCAGCGGCAAGATTACTAAAAAATAAGCTGTCATTAAATACAATAAGAACGAATAAATAATTATAGAGCGGTAGGCACTAATGGAACCATACTTATGATATTGATGGATCATATAAGGAATTGTAAAGAGCAAACCTACTACTGGAAAAAGTAAAATTGCCATTTTAATTGCATAAGAAAAAGTTTCCATATTATCACCATCTTTAGTTTATCATAAATTTATAAGTTCTGATATTGATTCTTTATTTTTTCTACTTCTGCTTCTAATCGTTCAATAATTGTTGAACTTTTGTAAATATCGATTAATTTGCTCTTTTCATCTTGTAAGCTATAATAATACTTTTGATTGATATTTTTTATTACTTCGTATGCCTGCTCTGTTGTTAAATTTTCTTTACATAGTAAATATTTAAATGCTAAATCGGCGGATTTTAAATCATCTTTTTCTTTTTTCTCTGAAATTTGATTCAAAAAAGTACTAAACAAAGCATTTGTTTCGCAAACTTTAAGGGATAATGTAAGATCAAAAGGCTCATTAAATTCAGTTTTTTCTACTTGTAAATTGGGTGAATTTTTCCAATTGCCCAATTCTTTTTTATTTTGAATTGAAAAATATAATTTTATAAAATCTAGTAGTTCAATAATATGATTGTCTTTATAAAGTTTATTTAAACACTCTTCATACCCCCGGATACCTGAAGAAGATATTTTTAAAAAATAGTTTTGATCATGATATGTTGAATGATATATTTTCTTTTGAATATCACGAATATTTTTATTTAAAGAAAGCATATCAATCGGTTTTACTTTTACTTGGTCGTTGGTATATTCAGATATTTTTGATTTCACTTCAAGATCTACTTCATTCGTAATTTTGATGCTTAAAAAAACGTTTTCTAAGTTTTCTTGATTTTTAATTAGAGTCATGATTGTTTGTTGGCCATTATTGATTACAGGATTCATAATCTCTATTTCTCCTCCATGATCATAAACTTCTCCAGTTATACTCACCCCATTATTAAATTTCACAAAATTTTCTGGTTCACTTTCGATTGTATGGAGCATTTTTTTATTTGTTTTTAATTCTCCACGAACATTATCATAAAAATATTTTGTAAACGAATCTAATTCTTGTTCTGTATTTTCCACATTTATTGCTTTAAGCAAATATTCAATCAATTTTTTAGCAGAAAGGAAAAACACAAAATTGTTGTTATCTAATTTTGAAACATTTAATGTATTTCCATCTTCTATTCTTGGCTTTGGAATTATTAATACTAATTCATTTGTTGAAGGAGGAAGAAATTTGTTTTCAAAATATTTTTGATAAATTTCTTCTGGAAGATAATTGCTCTTTTTGTTTGAGTTTTTTGAAACACTAGCATAGATAACATCTTTTCGATCTAAATTTGTTTTATTTTTTTGAATAAAGCAAAATAAGTCTTTTCCATTTTGAGGTTCTATTCCTTGACGACAATCTAAATAATTTTTTTTCATAATTTCGTAAGCATTATCCTTAATGTCGCCAATTTTAATTTGATATACAATTACTTTTTTTCCATTGTAGTATATGGCATCAATCCCGCCGTCTAAGCTTCCATGAACTATGTATTTTTCTATACTTTCTTCATAGCTTATATGGTGAATAGTAGAAACTGCTAAAACTTCAAAAGATAGCCCGTAGCCGTTTTCTTTTTCATCAATATTCTTTTTTTGTTTTAATAATTTACGAATATAATCTAAATCTTTTATAATAAAACCTGCACGTTCTTTTCCTATTTTTTGACATAATTTTATTCGATATACTTGATCAAGATTTTCTTCTAAAGAATATTCATTACTAATGGTTCTTACTTCTTCTTGACTCTTCCAATTATCTGTAGTTATAATAAAATTATTTTTTTCACTTCGAATATATTTTTTAGAATTTGCTTCTTCAGCTTCTTCAACATTTTTCCATTTTCCCGAACGAACTTTTTCTGTAGTAAAAAGATTTTCTCCATTAAAACTTTTCGATTCAATACAATTTTCTTGCAACCGGCCACGAATTTGACTTTTTAGAATATAATTATTTTCTGTTTCTAAAAAATCGGCTACTTCTTGATAGATTTCTTTTAATGTGGCATATTCTTTTCTTTCTCTTTGGGTAATGTTTTTGATACACTCTTGAATTACATATTTTAGTTTTTCTGATTTCATAGTACCTCCTTGTATAGAAGGATAACACAATTTGTTTTAATGATCAATAGTTTCTATTAAAGATCTTGAAATATAAAGATCATTTGAGCGATGTACGTTGTTTCATAAAAAAACTTTCGCCTAAAAGCGAAAGCCTATTAACTAAAAATCTTTGGTAAAATATAGCATACTAGGAATAAAGTGATTGCATATGCAGATGTAAATACATAATTCATTTTGTTTTTATCAATTTTGCTTAGTTCTGTAAAACCATGATAAATATTTAATAAGAAAATTATACCTGCTATAGCTAGTACAAAAATAGCTAGCCAAACATTTATAAGCATGCAGATTGTAGCTACTAAAGTAGTTATTGTTGTAAACACTGCATTTACACCAAGTAAAGCCATGATGGATTTAAAATCTGAATCTTTTTTCATGATGGTTCCACAGAAGAAATGCAATAAGCCACCCAAGCAGAAGAAGAAAACTGCCATAAGTAAAACTGCATAAAAGAAGACACTGATTGGAACATCAACATTATAATTTCTTAATAATGAACCATATCCGCTTAGTCTTGCAATTAAGTTTACACTTTTACCTGCAAAGATATAGACAAATAATCCAAAGACGATCACATTAATTCCTAACATTACTAATGCTAAAACGAATTTAGAATTTTTGGCATATTTTTTCATTGTATCCATAGGTTTTACAAAAATACCTTTTACTACATCTAAGTAATCGTTTACAATTTCATTTGCGCTATTTGAAACAACTTCAGCTTCAACTGTTTCCTTTACTTCCTTTTTTTCTTTTTTCTCGCAATCACATGGTTGTCCATCTACTAACTTTTTTCCACATTTTGTACAAAATTTTGCCATAATAACCTCTCCTCACTTCTATTTTATTTTAAAATTTCCATTTTTATTACCAAGTTGAAAAATAATCTACTGTTCCACTAATGTTGTTTATTTTAAATGTGTTTTCTAAATAATCATAGGTAATCGTTGTAGAACTTGAGCTTTTTCCCTCTTTGGTTTTTACTTCATCATTATAATTTTTATAGTCGATTGTATAATTGTAATTGTATTTAGCCGTTACTTTTAAACTTCCATCGTCTAATGTTACTTTTGTAAGAGTTACGGATGAAACATCAAATTTCTTTAAGGTTTTATCTTCATCTGTAACAATTTCTTCATAAAGATCTGTATACTCATCTTGTAAATTTATTAAACTTGCATCTCCATAACTGTAGCTTTCTTTAACAGCATTCCAGTCTTTTTTAGCGATGAGATTTGCATAAAGAGCATTGATATCACTTTTTATTTGATCTTGTAATTTTGTAACCGTTTCATCATTTAAATCATTTAAAGTAATATTTGCTTTATATGTTGTATTATAACTAGAAACATTCATCTCATCTGTAACTTCAATACCATACGGTAAGTTGATTTTGATTGAAGCATCCGATTCGAAAATCTGAGGAAGTACATAAACATCCAATTCATCCGTTGATTTATCTGCATTTAAATACTTTGAATCTAAGGATACGTCATTTACTTGAACCGTTGATCCTTTTGGAACGGAGATTTGATAATCCTTCACTACCAATGAATCTGAAACGTTTGCTACTTGCCATGAATCAAAAATCAAAAATTTCTTTTTACTATTTTTAATTACTCGTATTGTAACCGTATCTTCATCACTATTTTCAGAAGCCACTTGGAATTTAACATTTGCACTTAGTTTACTTTCGTTATAAGAGATGTCAATTAACTTGTAATTTAAAACATCGTCAAATGCGTTAGAACTTTCTGCAAATATTTTTTCAAAAGTTTCCTTACTTGTAAATGTAGTGTCGCCAGTTAATCCTAATGAATCATAGATTCGACTAGCATCATTGCTTATCATAGCCTTTAAGTATTCTGTCGCTACTCCTTCTGGACCAAAGCGATTATTTAAAAAGCAATATCCGCCGATTAAAACTAGAGCTACAACAACTATCACACCTATTAAAATTTTTTGCTTTTTAGAAATCGTTTTTTTAGGTTTCTCATTTTTTACTTTAGATGTTTGTTTTTCTTTTATTTCCTCACTTTCTTTTTTTACTTTCGTGCCACATTCACCACAAAATGCAGCATTTTTTTTTAATTTCGCTCCACATTCGCTGCAATACATCCTTTTCACTCCTTTTCTATATCCCTATTATAATTTTTTTCGACAAAAAGTACAACCAAAAAGCCTAAGTTTTCACCAAAAAAACACATAATCTATGTAAAATTATATTTGCAAAGAAAAAAATTATGATAATATGATGTTAAGCCGATTTAGTACAGTGGTAGTACAGATGCATGGTAAGCATCAGAGAACAGTTCAATTCTGTTAATCGGCACCAGATTGGTAATTGCTCGAGCATACGAGTTATATATAGAGGACTTGTAATAAGTTCTTTTTTAGCATGTAAGCAAGCGAACTTGCATAAAATAAAAAAGGGGAACATTCAATTCTGTAAGTGAATGTCGCCTCTAAAAATTTAGGGTTGGCACTCAATCTAAGATGATGGAGTGTCTTTTTTAATTGCTAACACTATTAAAATGATGACAATGTATTTTCTAACTTATTTGTTTTATTTTCTTGTAATATTATTATTTGGTTGCTCAGATTGATTCAAACCATAGCAATTTACTGGAATAAGATTGTTATTTTGATCTCTTGCAAAAACATTTGTAAATCTATAAAAATCTTGGTATTTGTTATCATAAAAAACAAAATTTATATCTTGACTACTCGTTACTAGGCAACCTACAAGTTCCACTTCTCTATTTTTAAAAACTGGATTTTCCATTCATTTCCATAAAAGAAGTAAAATCTCCCAAAGAAAAATTTTGATGAAAGCTTCCAATAGGTGGATGAGAATGTCCATGACAAACCACTAATCCATTTTGAATATTTTCAGCAATTTTCTTTTGCAAACTTTCTATCATTATTTGATTAAAACTTACGGATGTATTCTGACGATCTTTACTTGATGATCTAAATTCATTAAATTCAATTTGATTAGAACTCGTTTCTTTTCCATACAAAAAGAAAGGAAATTCCTGAAGTGTTTCATTTGTTACTTCACTAATTGCTAGTAAATATTGATAGACATCCCAACTTAATATTATTTTTTCACTTGGCATATCATTTAAAATTGCTGAATTTATTGGAGCCATTTCTCCTAAATTATTATAAGTCGTAAAATTTTGTTGATGAAATCTTCCGTACGGATTCTTTTTTATCATAATTTCTTTAACTTTTTCGACATATTCTTCTCTGGTCATTTTAAATCTCACTTTCCTTATAAAAACGTTACGGTTTCTTCTAAATCTTTTCTTACATTATGTAATGGATTTCCTTGATAATCCTCTGCCTTATATCCTAATGGAATTAAACAAATCGGTTCAATATTTTCTCCTAGTTTGAATTCTTCTTTTAATTTGTTTTTATCAAACATTTTTATCCATATATTATCTACTCCAATATTTGTAGCTTCGAGCATCATATGAGTAGCTACAATAGTAGCATCCATTTCATAAGTTGATTCTCCTTCTTTTTCCCACGCAATTTCTTTGTCGCTGCACACGATTAGAACTGTTGGGGCATTATATCTGCAAGGACTTACTTTGTCTATTTTTTCTAATGCTTCTTTAGAAGATGCTACATATATTTTTTGGGGTTGTAAATTTTTGGCCGTTGGTGCAATTCTTCCCGCTTCTAATATTTTATTAAGTTTTTCGCGATCTATTTTTTCCTCTTTAAATTTTCTTGTAGCCGTTCTTTTTCGGATTACTGTTTCAAAATCATTCGTATATCTTTCTACTCGCATTTTTAAATTGTATTTTTTTCTTAATTCTGCAATTTCTGCCATCATGCTAGATTTATGATGAAGATCTAAAGCTTCTTCATTTTCCCATTCATCAATTAATAACACAGTTTCAGGATCTTGTTCTGGAAAGAAATACTCGTATCTTTTATTTCCTTTTTCATTACGAATTTGATCTACTAATCCACTTGAAATCATTTCTTTAGCAAATTCAATCGCACTTTTATTTTTTCCAGTATAATAAATATTGATAATTAAACTCATCTTTTTCTCTCTCCTTTTTTATCTAACGTCATTATATCAAAAAAACGACCTTTTGATCGATTTTTTATTTTTTAGAAAAAGTAATATTTATATTACTCGGTCCTTCAATACACTTACCGTCTAGATCAAATCTTGATCCATGACATAAACAGTCCCATGTTTTTTCCCATTCATTAAATACTAATCCACATTTCATATGTGGACACCGATTTAAAACAATATGTTCTTTTCCGTTTTCATCTACATATATTAAAACACTTTGACCATCTCTTGTTTCTTTTTTTATTTTTTGATTGTTGATATTGTTCTTTGTGCTTTTTAAAATGGCTTTACCACTATATATTAAATCCAAAGGAAATGCCTTGATTTTTTTGAAATTTAAACTTCTTCTCGGGTCAAAAAGTTCTTCAAATGGATTTTCTTTTTCAAGCAAAATATCTTTTAAAACTACGGAAGCAATTGAAGCATTTGTCATTCCCCAAGTATTGTATCCACAAGCAATTAAAAAGGAATTGTCTTGCTTAAATATTCGTCCAATATAAGGTATTTTATCATTTGTCATGATATCTTTATTACTCCAAAGATAATCAAATGAAGCTTGACTTTTTAATTTTTTAAAATGACTTTCAATACTTTTTATATTTCCTGTCGGCATAGAATCTATTAAATAAAATAAAGTGTTTTGATATGTTCTTAAAGATAGTATTGGATGATCTATACTTATTGCACTAAAAGGAAGAGGATTCTCTTCTTTTTTTACTCCGATAAAGGAAGTTTCCACATGATTTTTTAATGGAAAAAATAATGGCTTTAAAAAATAAGGATAGTGAGTTGCAATTACGATTTTTGAACAAAAAATTTGATATTTTCCTATACTAACTACGTATCCATTTTTGACTTTTTGGATTTTTTTGACTGGAGAATTTTCATAAATAAAATCTTTTAAAATTCTTTTTAAATTAAAAAGGTATTTTAATGGATGAAAAAGATATGTATCTTCTACTTTTAAAGCAAGTTTGTTTGGTATTTTTTCTAATTTTTCTTTTTTCACTTCTATATGATTCTCTTTTAAAAATAAATATTGTCGTTCTAGTTTTTGAATGTTTGCCGAGTCATTCGTAAATAAATAAGAAGGAGATTTTTCAAAATCACAATCTATTTTTTCTTTTGTAATCATCTTTTTTATTTCTTTTATGGCTTCTTGCTGACTTTTTAAATAAAGACTTGCTGTTTTTTCATCTTTAAAATCTGTTACGAGTAAGTCTTGAAGATAAGTGATTTTTGCAGTACTTTTTGAAGTTACTCCTCTACCACAAATATTTTTTTCAACTAAAATAGTTTTAAATTTGGAATCCTTTAATTGATACAATAAGGAAACTCCTGTTAAACCTCCTCCAATGATTAATATATCTACCTTTTTATCTTCACTTATTTTTGGAAGAATTTCGGTTTGTTCTTCATTCCATATACTATAATTTTTCATGATTTCACCTATATATAATATGGATCAAGAAAGAATTTTTATCCTAAAATACTTGGAATATTGTCGTTGTTAAAACACATAAAAGTATTCCTATTATGGTTGGTAAGAGAAAAGCTAAAAACATGTAGAAAAAGCTGTTTGTTTCTTTTTTTATTGTTAAAAGAGTTGTTGCACAAGGAAAGTGTGATAAAGAAAAAATTAGAAAATTTAATGCTGTGAGCCAAGTCCAATGGTTTTCTATAAACAATAATTTTAGACTTTCTAACGATTCATAATTTACAAGCATTGATCCTCCACTGTAAATCAGCATTACTATTGGAATTACAATTTCATTGGCAGGAAGTCCTAATAAAAAGGCTAAAAGAATAGCTCCATCTAATCCCATTAAAAGGCCTAATGGATTTAGAAAATCTTTTAAATACATTAATAATGAAGTATTTGAAACGGTTATATTTGCTAAAAAGTAAATAAGTAAACCGGCTGGAAAAGAAACCACCATTGCTCTTTTTAAAACATGTAGAGCTTTTTCTTTTATAGAAAAGTAAATCGTTCTTAAGATTTTTGGCTTTCTAAATGAAGGTAATTCTAAAATAAAAATAGGTTTTTCTTCTTTTAAGAGAAAAAAGTTTAATATTTTGGTAACTAAGAAAGTGAGAAGAATTCCTCCTAAAATGATTACTGAAAGAATAAATGCTGAAAAAAGGCTTCCTTTTAAAGTATGATCGTTTATGAAAAACATTCCAATAATGCAGATCATGGCTGGGAATCTTCCGTTACAAGGCATGAAAACGTTGGTTAAAATTGCCAAAATTCGCATTTTTTTGGATTCCATAATTCTAGCTCCAGTAACTCCAACTGCATTACATCCTAGTCCCATGCACATTGTTAGACTTTGTTTGCCACAGGATCCACATTTTGAAAACGGTTTATCTAAATTAAATGCGATTCTTGGTAACAAACCATAATCTTCTAATAATGAAAATAATGGAAAAAAAATTAACATTGGTGGTGTCATTACAGAGACTACCCAGTATAAGGTGCGATATCCTCCGTATATTAAAGGATCTAAAAGAAATGAAGGTATAAAAGATAAAATTTGATACAAAGGTTTTTCTAAAAATTCAAAAAACTTGAATAACAAATCGGATGGAATATTGGAAAAATAAATTGTTAGCCATAAGATTCCAAATAAGATCAACATCATTAAAGGAAAACTTGTAAAACGATTCGAAAATAAAAAGTTCCAAAAGCGATCTTCTTTTTTTTCTTTTTCCTCTTTTCTTTCTATCACCCCATTTAGTATTTGTTTGGCATTTTCATGATAGCTTTCTCGAATTTCTTTAAAAGTTATATATTTCGTATAGAAGAATAAAATTTTTTGATCTTCTATTGAAAGTAGATTTTGATTTTCTGTATAGAGTAAACTTATTGCTTTTCCCTTTTTCTTACTTTCAATTTTTGGCAAGAAATACTCACAAAATCGTTCTATTTTAGCTGTGTGTTTTAATGTATAAGGCGAAAGGTTTTCTAAATTATTCATTGTATCTAGAAGTTCTTTAAAGCCTCTTTTTTCTTTGGCACTCGTTAGTATTACAGGAACCTTTAAATTTTTTGACAGTTTTTTTTCATCAATAAAAATATTTCTTTTTTCCGCTTCGTCCATTAAATTTAAACAGACGATTACATTCTCTTGTACATCTATTACTTCTAAAATTATTTTTATACTTCGTTCTAAATTGGTTGCATCGGCAATAACGATGGCCACATCGTACTTTCCTTCTAAAACAAATTTGCTTGCAATCTTCTCTTCCGGACTTTCCCCAATTAAAGAATAGGTTCCAGGTAAATCGATCAATTCCCATTCGGTATCTAAATATTCAAAAATTCCTTTTTCATTTGCAACAGTTTTACCCGTCCAATTTCCTGTATGTTGTAATGAACCTGTTAATGTATTAAAAATTGAAGATTTTCCTACATTTGGATTCCCTATCAAACAAGCTTTTTTCTTTTTCATTTTTCCACCTCGATTTGATCTGCGTCTTCTTTACGCATAGCAAAAACACATCCTTTAATTTGATAAGCGATGGGTGAATGAAAAGGATTTTTAAATTTACAAGTAATTTCCTCTTCTTCTATTAATCCTAAATGAAACAATTTTGCTTGTTTTTGCTCTTCTAAGTAAATTTTTTTAATTCTCGCTTTTTCTCCAATTTTTAATTCACTACATTTCATTTAAACACGACCTTTCTAAGGTAGTATATGAGAATTAAAAAAAATAGCTATCATAACATAGCTACTTTAGTTATATGAATTCTTATAAGATTAAGGTAAATAAAAGGAATAAAATCTGTCGGCTAAGATTTAATATATTTTTTGAAAATTTGCAACTCAAAATTTCATTTTCTCTAAAACTGTTAATTTGATAAATTTTTTTAATTCCATGAAATATTTTTTCTTATTATTTTGGCTGGATTACCTGCAGCTATACAGTTATCCGGAATATTTTTAGTAACAATAGAACCTGCACCAATAACTACATTATTTCCAATATGCACACCTTTTAAAATAATGCATCGCATCCCTATCCAAACATGATTTCCAATTATTATTGGCTTAGTATTAATTCTCCCTTTAATTGAATGCTCATCGGTATCTCTTATAATCACTTCTTCACCTATAAATACATTATCTCCTATTGTAATTTTTTCCTTACAATATATTTTAGAATCAACGTTCATAAAACTGCCATTTCCTACAGTTAATATTGCATCTGGATGTATCACAATTTTTGATCCCGTATATGAATAAAACTTACCACAAATATTTAAGGTTGAATTTTTTTGCATTATAAAAGTAGTTTTTAATCGACCCGTATAATCAATGTTTCTTCCTATTCCAAATTTTTCTTCAATATTTAAATTAGACGTTTTAGATACTTGATATTCTGTATTTTTAAAAATGTGAATAATTGCACGATACTTTATGCTTTCCTTTATACTAAGCAAAATTTTACATTAAAAAACAAATCTTTTGTAAAGAATTTTTTCATCTTTTTATTCCTAATTTTTTTTCTAATATTTCAACTTGATACATATTATTGTTTACAGTATACTGCACAACTTCTCCAATATATTTTTGGAAAATTGCTTTTCCAATAGGTGAATTTATAGAAATCTGATTTAATGTTGAATTTCCATCGCTTCCTACTAATGTATATGTATCCTCTTCAATATCATCTATATCATAATAAATTCTTAATAAGACTGTATCGTTAATATTTACTTGATTAGAATTTAAATTGGGAACTTCAATTATATTTGCTTTTTGAATTTGGGATGTTAATCTGTTAATTTGTCCAGCTAGCATTTTTTCATTGGTTTGAAGAACTTCAAACTCGCCATTATCATGTGCACCATCGCCAGCTGCATTTTGAAAAGAACGACTCATTGCTAATTCATTCTCGTCAAACTTTTTCTTTAATTCTTGTAAATCTTCTAATAATTTTTCGTATCCATCACGGGTTAAATTATACTCCTGACTTTGTTTCATCTTTTAACTCTCTTTCTAGATATTTTGCCATTTCATCATAAATTTGTAATTGATTTTTAAAATGTTCAAAATTTTTTTCTTCGCTATTTGTTGATTTAGGAAGTTTATCTTCTTCAAAGACAACAATTTTATCAAAAGTACTACCATTTCCCATCGCCTTAAAATATATTGTTGCTTTTTCAACATTCGTAAATTGCTTTATCTTTCCTTTAGGAGTAGCAAAACTCAAGCATTCTTTTAAATAAATTGTTCTATCTTTTTTATCTTCCATTAACTTTAATATTTCTTCACTAGTTAACATATTATTTATATATTTTAAAAATACTCCTGGAAATCCATTTAATGCTTCTATATAATAACCAACATCCGATTTAATTACATTAGTATTTAAATATTTTGCGGCATATATTGCTGAATATTTTGATACTTCTTCTACATCATAAGCTTGAATCTCCGGAGTTTCAATTTTTGCTTGCTTTAATTCCACATTATATTTTTTAAAAATATCACTGGCAATTCTCCA
>CALVUM010000016.1 GCA_944363605.1 uncultured Bacilli bacterium | reverse complement strand
ATACCAAATTTTAGTGAAAAAGTCAAAAAATGGAGGAGAACTAGAATGTATGACATAGATAGTTTTAGATTTTTTGCAAGCTATTATGATGCTTTAAAAGATATGAAACCTAAAGCAAAACAAGAATTTTTATTAGCTATTCTGGAGTTCATGTTTGAAGGAAAAGAGCCTGATTTTCATGGAGATATGGCAGTTAATTGGAAACTAATTAAGCCAAACCTAATTAAAAGCAAGAACAAATCAAATCGAAATCAAAATTAAATCAAATTAAAACCAAAAAAAACCAAATTGAAATCATTCTCCTCCTAGGAAAAGGAATAGGAAAAGGATAAGGAGATGGATAAGGAATGGGAACGGGAACGCGTCGCGTGCGTTTTGATAAATTTATAGATTACATCCAAGATAATTATCGTACACGATTAAATCCAAAAGATTATGAATTTTTACAAGAAATAGCAGATAACTATACAGCAGAAGAAATCATGAATGCTATTACTTACTGCAAAGAAAAAAAGTCAGACTCATTAATTTATCTTCAAGACGCATTAAAAAACAAGTATTATCAACAAGAAAAGTCACTAAGCGAAGAATCTAAATGGTTCAAAGAAGAGCTAAAAGCAGAACCTTTAGACGATGAAGATAAAGAATGGGCCAGAACTTATTACAAAAAATGGTGTGATAACGAAGAAGAATATCACAAGAGATTAAAAGAAAATGGATTGGAGGAATGAAAATGTTAGAAGAATATGTTTTAAAAAAATTAGAAAGTTTAGAAAAAGAAAATGCGGAGTTAAAAGCAGAACTAGAAAAGAAAAATAATGCTTTTTTACAACTAGAAGAACGTGACGAAGTAAAAATAGAACTTATTGGGAACGAATCTTTATTTCAAAAAATAGAAGAGGCAGGATTTAGCCTTAAGCAAATCAAAGAGGATATGGGAGTAAATGAAATTGCCAATATGATTAAAGAATTAAATCTATACAAAGAAGTAAACAGTAATGATCATGCAGCAGTTATTAGAGTAAATAACAAGTGTTATGGTTTATCAAAATATTATGACGAATATCGCCTTGATGATAGAGTGTATGTTGATTTAGATGAGGCAATTAGATGTGAATTGGTTGATAAATTGTATGACAAAGTTCACACAAAAATTAAAAATACTGAGGCTGAAAATGAAGCCTAGAATACCAGGAACCAATCCTTTAGCGGAAGCAAGAAAAGAGTCGGAAGAAACTGTTGATAAAAAAATTAGGTATCAGCAAATCATTGAGATTTTAACTGATGCTAGCGAGCCACTTAGCGCTAAGGAAATAGCCGTAGAAATGTACAAAAAGCATTATGTACCAACAAGTGAACGCAATTTCAGTTCGCCAAGACTTACAGAATTGCTAAAAATGGGAATAGTGGATTGTGTAGGAAAAAAAGTGTGCGAATATACGCATAAAACCGTAGGAGTTTTTGAACTATGCAAAAAGTAAGATACGAAATAACCAAACATAAAGAATCAGGTAATTGGGTTTTGTGGGAAATAACAGAAATAAAGTATAAAGACCGCAGTGTCATAAGTACCTACAGAGTTATTAACGGTACAAAAAAAGAATGTCAAGAAAAATTGAAGGAGATAAAAGAAAATGACAAAAGACGAAGAAATAAGAATGTTAAAAAACGATAATTATTTACAATTTCAAAAAATTAAGAAACTTGAAAACGAGAAAAAAGAACTTATGAAACAGTTAAAAGAATCTGAAAAAAGCAAAAATTTTTGGAAGGATGCTTACAACAGATTAAAGGGAGACAAGTAGCATTAAATGACACCAAAAGAACTGGACAAATATGAAAATGTTTTAAGAAGTGTAAAAAAGAAGTGTATTTGTGGGAGACGAGTTTTTATAACAGAAAGAGGTTATGGCATTTGTGATTGGTGTGGTCACAAGGTCTTAGGTGATAAATTAAAGTTTCAAGAAAAAATAAAAAATATGTTAGGAGGAAACAAGCAATGATAGATACAACTGAAGCAGGAGGAGGATCTTATCCAAGTTCAGAAGAAGAAAAAGTAAAGACCACAACAGGAACTATCACGATAACATATTCATTTCAAGATGACGAAGTTCCACTTTATTGGAATGAAGATGACATCATTGACTATATAAAAAGTAATTATCGAGAATATACGCAAGAATTAGAAAACGTTGAAATTGAAATTAATGAGGTAGAGGAGGAATAAGAAGATGGAAGAAAAGAAAGAAGAAGTAAAAAAGAATTATTTTGAAGAGCTAAACAATATTAACGTTCAAGATAAAGTAGAAAAGAAGAATGGTCTTAGTTATTTATCTTGGGCATGGGCATGGGGAGAAATCAAAAAGAGATATCCTGATGCAAGTTACACAATTTATGAAAGAGAAAGTGAATGGGGACCAATTAATTATTTTACCGATGGAAAAACTTGCTGGGTAAAGACGGGCGTTACTGTAAATGGAATTGAACATATTGAAGAATTACCAGTCATGGATTTTAAAAATAAATCCATTTCCTTAGAACTTGTAACAAGTTTTGATGTAAATAAAGCAATCCAAAGGAGCCTTACTAAGGCATTAGCTAGACATGGTTTAGGGTTATATATTTATGCAGGGGAAGATTTACCGGAAGAAGAACAAAAAGAGGTAGACGCAGAAAATAATAAGCCAATTACAAAAGAGCAAATGGAAATGATTACAAAGCTTGTAGGAACTGAAAAAATTCCAGACATGCTCACTTATTACAAAATAGATAAATTTGAAAATATGCCAAATAAAATTGCAAAAGAAGTAATTGCTAGAAAGAACAAGAAACATGAAGCTACTGTGTGAAAAAGTTGTTAATACTAAAGATTATGCTGGAACACTAGATTTATTAACGGGCTTTGATGACTTTGATACAGATGTGTCATTCGATCGTGAATGGCACACCTACAGAGTCGATAACAAGATAGTTCCCAGTGTTACCCAATTATTAGACGACGGAACTTATGATAGTCCTAATATCGACAAAGAAGTGCTTAAATATGCTCAAGATAAAGGCACTCTAGTTCATAAAGAAATACAAGAGTGGCTAGAAGATGGCAAAGAAGGAATTACAGAAGAGTTTGACGAGTTTGTAAGACTATTTAACGAAAACAAAGAATTGTTCGAAAGAAAGGCTATTTTTGATTTTAAAACGTATGCAGTTGCTACACCTAAAAATCGTGAGAAATGCTTTAAACAAGAAATGATGTATGCGGATGCTGTTGAATATCTTACAAAGGAAAGACCAGAGCACTTTTTCTTAGTGCATTTACCACATGGCAAAAAAGGAAGAATTTATGATTTGAGAAAAGAATTTATTGAAAGTAGAAAAGAGGTAGAAGAATGAATTTCTTAGATATTTTAATGATAATTTTAGGAATTGGAATTTTTATAGGGGCAATAGTTGTTTTAGTTTGGGAGGCTAAAGACGAACAATTAGGGATAGGAGTGTTTTTAGCTCTATCTGTTCTTGTTTCGGAAATTATACCGTTTCTTTACTTTTTAGTACTAGATAAAGGCTCTGGAAGTACAATCGGAACTATTACGAGTGTAGATAAAAATTTCTTTGGAACAACAAGTGTTTATGTGAAAACAAGTGAAAATTCACAAGAGCAATATTGTATTGAAAATGAAGATATTGTTAATCTTGCAAAAGAAATGATAGGTAAAGAAGTAAAAATTAGCTATGGAGAGAGAGTTGGTTTATACTCTACAAACATGTGTCATAGTGCTCCAATCGAGAAAATTGAAGAAGTGAATTAACTGCAACAAATTTAAAAAATTGCAACATCAATAAAAAAATGCTGCAAAATTGGGAGGCGGAAATATGAAAGTTGGAGACGTAGTTCAATTTAACGAAAATCACAAATGGTGTGGTTGTTTAGGAATTATAAGAGAAGTAAAAGATTGTAAAGAAAATGGCATTAGATATATGGTCGGAGTTCCTGTACCAATGAAAGGCACAGCCTTTATATTTGTTATGGATAATGAAAATTCGATTGAGTATATAGGAAAAGCTGTATTAGTTTTAAAAGATGAAGAGGATTAAAATGACTTTTACAGGTAATAAAG
>CALVUM010000015.1 GCA_944363605.1 uncultured Bacilli bacterium | reverse complement strand
AATTAACAGGAAATTTAAATGCAAAACTCAAGAGTTATATAGTTACATTTTAAAATTTAATTTTAAGACTGACGCAGGAATCTTGAATTATTTAAACAGTATGACTATTAAGCATAAGTATATTTTCAAGTAATTATTAGTCATTTATTAACGTTGTATTAAGGCGTTTATCGTTTTACAAGCTATTTTCAACAATCATTTTCGGCAAAAGTTAATATATTCAAAATTTGTGAGAATATGGAATGGAATGTGATTTGAAAATCAGCTTGACCGACATATTCGATACACATTTTTAATATATTAACTCTGGCTGTAATTCAAAAAAGTAAATTGTCTGTGAACTGTAACAAAATTTTAACTACCTAATTACTAAAAAAATTGTAGAAAATGAAAAAATAAAGAAGGAAAAAAGATTTTTATGAAGAATAATATAATTGTACATAGTAATATAAACTTGTACGAAATTATTTAAACTTTGGAAAGAGGTGCGCAATATGCAAATAACAGATGTACGTTTAAGAAAAGTAAATTCAGAGAACAGAATGAAAGCTGTTGCTTCTGTAACATTCGATAACGAATTCGTAGTACATGATATTAAAGTTATCGAAAGTCAAGATGGATTATTTATAGCTATGCCTAGCAGAAAAACTCCAAACGGAGAATTCAAAGATATAGCTCATCCAATAAATCCAGAGACAAGAGAGAAAATTCAAAAAGCTATATTAGAAGCTTATGAGTCTCCTGAAGCTGAAGCAAGTTCAGCAGAATAATAAATTATAAAAATAAAATCCCATACTTCACAGTATGGGGTTTTTTGTGCTCAAATTAAATGAGCACTTTGAACAAATTATCAATTGCCATGGATAATGCCAAATCTTTTGTGTTTAAACTAATTGTAAGAACACTTTTCGAGTTTGGAAATTCATCTGGCATTTCGGTAAAGCTAATCAGAAAAGAGCTTTTGCTCTTACTGCCTACCCGAGAGGATGCCATAGATGCAAGCATATTGAATTTGGTAGCAAAGGTGCTAACAGACTTCAAATTTAGCTTTCCATTGGCAGGCTTCAACACATTTTCAGGAATAGAAGCTTTCTTGAGAAATACTTTTTCCTCGGCATTTACCGTAGAAGGAAAAAAAGTTAGTCGATCATGGCCATATTGTACCAAGTATTTCGACAGGTATGAAGAGGTAGCCATCTCAGAAACAAATTTTTTGAAACGGGTCGATACTTCTTCATATAAAGGTAAATAAATTGTGTAGTTTTCCATTGTATACCTCTTTTCTCTAATTTGTTCCTACTAAAATATAGTATAATATATTATAACATTAATTGGAAAAAAATGCAAATACTTCAAAAAGAGAGAACACACAGTTAATTCCATTTTTGAAACCAATTGTATGTTCCCTTAATATAAAATTTGTTAAAATTCACAATTTTTTGGAGTCCTTGGGAAAGGTAATACGTCTCTGATATTTTGAATACCAGTTAAATACATCAACATCCTTTCAAAACCTAAACCAAATCCAGCATGTGGACAACTTCCATAGCGTCTTAAATCTAGATACCACCAGTAATCTTCTTTTGATAGATTTAATTCATTCATTCTTTTAAGTAATTTTTCAAAATCATCTTCTCTTTGACTACCGCCAATTATTTCTCCTATTCCAGCAACTAATAGATCTGCTGCTGCTACTGTTTTTCCATCTGGGTTTTGCTTCATATAGAAGGCTTTTATTTCAGTAGGGTAGTCTGTAACGAATACAGGGCGTTTAAATATAACTTCACTTAAGTATCTTTCATGTTCTGTTTGAATATCAGTTCCCCAATGTACTGGAAATTCAAACTTATCATTTACTTTTTCAAGTTCTTTTATAGCATCTGTATATGTGATTCTTCCAAAGTCAGAATTAACAACATTATCTAACCTTTCAAACAAACCAGTATCTATAAATTTATTAAAGAATTCCATTTCTTCTGGCGCATTTTCTCTAACATAAGTAATAATGTATTTAATCATTTCTTCAGCTAAATCCATATAGTCATTTAAATCTGCAAAACATATTTCAGGTTCTATCATCCAGAATTCAGCTGCATGTTTTACTGTATTTGAATTTTCTGCTCTAAATGTAGGACCGAATGTATATACATTCCTAAACGCATGTGCAAAAGTTTCTACGTCTAGTTGACCACTTACTGTTAAGTGTGAAGATTTACCAAAAAAATCCTGAGAAAAGTCTATTTCTCCATCTTCGGTTTTGAGTAAATTATTTAAGTCCATTGAAGTAACTCTAAACATTTCTCCAGCACCTTCACAGTCGCTTCCTGTAATTATTGGAGTATGTACATATACAAATCCTTTTTCTTGGAAAAATTTATGAATTGCATAAGATAATACTGATCTTACTCTAAATACTGCATTAAAAGTATTGGTCCTAGGTCTTAAATGAGCAATAGTTCTTAAGTACTCAAAAGAGTGTTTTTTCTTTTGAAGAGGATAGTCTAATTCAGCAAGATTTACAACATCAATTTTGCTAGCTTTTACTTCAAATGGCTGTTTCGCATTTTCAGTTTTTATAACTATACCTTCTACAATTATTGAAGAACTAATAGATAATTTTCTTATTTCTTCGAAATTATTTAATTTTTCATCAAATACGATTTGAACATTATTAAAAAAACTGCCATCATTTAATTCGATAAATCCAAAACTTTTGGAATCTCTTAAAGTACGTACCCAGCCAGAGAGTTTTACTTCTTTATCACAATAATTATCAATATTTCTATATAAATCTTTAACTAAAGTTGTATTCATGAGCATTACATCCCTTCTTTATAAAATAATATAATAAATTAATGAATATTATTATATATTGAAATATAAAAAAAATCAATATAGAATTGGGAAAAAAGGATATTTGTGAATTTCAAATGATAATTCACAAAATAAATAAAAAAGTTAGTAAATAAAAAAGTTAGTAAAAGTGTTGACTTTTGCACATATTCATTATATAATTATAAAGCATGAAATTGGCGATGAAGTAAGATGTGGCTACACAATGCTTGAAAATACAAGTGTTGATGGAGGGAACTCTTATGGAGTATGTCGTGGCAAAGACCAAGGCGGTAAGTTTAAATTAAAGCACTTGTCCCAAGATAACCATGCATAACATGGGCTTTTATATTGGTAATATTCGAAACACCAGGGTGCGTTTACAACTGCCGACCACAAAATTAATTTAAGGAGGGAATTTTAAATGGCAGCAAAAAAAGAAAATGCGGTAACAAGCGAAAAAATTAGAATAAGATTAAAGGCTTATGATCATGTTGTTTTAGAACAGTCTGCTCAAAGAATAGTAGATACTGCTAAAAAAACAGGAGCTAAAGTATCTGGTCCTATTCCATTACCAACAGAAAAAGAAATCATAACAATATTACGTTCTCCACACAAACACAAAGATTCAAGAGAACAATTTGAAATGAGAACACACAAAAGAGTTATTGATATTCTTTATCCAACACAAAAAACTGTTGACAATCTAATGAAAATAGATTTACCTGCAGGCGTTGATATAGAAATCAAATTATAATTTTAAAGTTTGTGTTTGAAGAACGATTCAAATATATTTTAAATCTAAAAGCAAATTCAAACAAAAAATATTAATCAAAACCAAGCTGGTATAACATTTATAAAATGCAATACAATGTATCAGCCAATAGTTAGGAGGAAAAATGAATAAAGGATTAATAGGAAAAAAAGTAGGAATGACTCAAATATTTGATGAGTCAGGAAAAGTAATTCCAGTAACAGTTATAGAAGCTGGACCTTGTGTAGTAGCACAAGTAAAAACAGAAGAAACAGATGGATATACAGCTGTTCAATTAGGATTTGGTGATGTTAAAGAAAATAAATTAACAAAACCAGCAAAAGGACATTTTACAAAAGTAAATGTTACACCTAAAAAACATTTAAGAGAATTTAGATTAGATTCAGTTGAAGGATTAACAGTAGGTCAAGAATTAAAAGCTGATGTATTCACAGCTGGAGATAAATTAGATATTCAAGGAACTTCAAAAGGAAAAGGATTCCAAGGTGTTATTAAACGTCATGGACAATCAAGAGGACCAATGGGACATGGTTCTATGTATCACAGAAGACCAGGTTCAATGGGACCAACTTCAACTCCAGGAAGAGTTTTTAAAGGTAAAAAATTACCAGGACATATGGGATCACAAACAATTTCAATTCAAAACTTAGAAGTTGTAAGAGTAGATTTAGATAAAAATGTAATATTAGTTAAAGGTAGTGTACCAGGAGCTAAAGGTGCAATACTAAAACTAAAATCAAGTGTAAAATCAAGATAGAGAAGGAGGAGAAACGAAATGCCTAAAATAGATG
>CALVUM010000014.1 GCA_944363605.1 uncultured Bacilli bacterium | reverse complement strand
GTGATTTAGAAGATATTTTTGTACATTATTCAGCAATAAGAAAAGATGGGTATAAGACATTAAAAGAGGGAAATATTGTTGATTTTAAATTGATTGAAACTGCAAAAGGACTACAAGCTATCGATGTGGAAGAAGTATTATATACGGTTAATTAACACATAAGCTACTAAATCTTAGTAGTTTTTTTCTCTTGCATCTGATATAATAAAACTAAGGAAGGTGATGTCATGAGAATAGATATTCGGGGAGACAAAGTGAAGGTAACTGAGGCTATTAAAAGCCAGATAGAAGAAAAGTTAGGAAAACTAGATCAATACTTTGAAAATCCAGAGGAACTAAAGGCATATGTCGTAGTTCGTGTAAGAAATAAAGAACAAATTATTGAAGTAACTATTCCAACGCCAAAATTCACTTTGCGTGCTGAAACTTCTGAAGAAGATTTATATGCAGCCATTGATCTTACAATAGATAAGCTAGAAAGACAAATTCGTAAAAACAAAACAAAAATGCGTCGTAAATTTAAAGATGTTTTACAATACGAAATGATGGTAGATATTCCTGAAGAAGAAGAGGAAACATCAATTATTAAAAGAAAAACAATTGAATTAAGACCAATGGATGAAGAGGAAGCAATTTTACAAATGGAATTAATTGATCATGATTTCTTTATCTTTAAAAATATAGATACAGAAAGTGTATCTGTATTATATAAAAGAAAAGATGGATCATACGGAATTATTAACACAGAAAATTAAAAAATTGAAAAAAACAAAAAAACATGTTAGAATACCTAAACACAAGGGGTGTAAAACATGTTTTTTTTTATTAAAGAAATATCTTATAAAGGTAAAAAGTATTATTTATACATAGATTCAGAAAACTATTATATGACAGAAGATATAATTCACGATGATATAGATCATAGTAAAATCATCAAAAAAGGTTCTATTCTTAATTCGAAAAAAAAGCATTCTGGTGGTTTAAAAGGCGGGAAAGTTTATTTTTTTTCATATATAATGGCAGTAACTTTGGGAATGATTGCTATCTATCGTCATCAAATATATGAAAATACAATTCTAATGATTGAAGAACCTAAAACAATTCAAAGCTACATGACATGGAGTGATTTATCTTCAGAACAAAAAAAAGATCTTTTACTTGATCAAATAGAAAGATTAATGAGCAAAAATGAAGAGTGGAATGAAGCAAATTCTAAACAAATTTTAGAGGATTACCAAACATACTTAGAAGATTACATTGAATATTTTTCAAGATCAGATTATTTAAATACACTTCTATCTACAAGATTTGTTGATTTGGAAAATGAGCTTCCCAAATCATTAACAAATAGGTCGGCTAATGGAGTATATACAAAGAAAACTATTTATTATAAGAATACAAATGATGAAGATTTAAAAAATGGTGTAATATTTCATGAAAAGATTCATGCGGATAGAAACTGGGAAGAAAGGATATATACTGGCTTATATAATGAAGTTTTTACAGCTTATGCAAGTAAAAGTGGTTATGAGGACATTCGAGGAGCATTTTCTTTACTTGGGGAATTATTTGAAGATAAACAGAAATTAGAAGAATACTTTTATAAAGGAGAAAATGAAAAAATTTGGGAATATTTAAAAGATACATATCCTTATCTTAATGAGGAAATAAGTTCTTTAAGAATTCAATTAGAGAAAATATATGTAAAGTCCTATATCGAAAGAGTCTCTCAAATAGAAGAAAAACTATCTTGGTTAGAAAATTACAACAAAATATATGAGACTATTTATAATCAAAATCCTGAAGAAGATTTAATTGTATCATACTTTGCTTATCAACTTATATGGAATCCGTTACTAGAAAATAACAATTCTTTAGCATATGGAACCAAATTAAAAATAGATGATGAAAACTTTATAGATATAAACAATCGTAAAGGAGATTTTCCAAGTGTAATTTTAAAAATTGCTTATCTTTCAAAAGATGAAAAATACAAATATATTCAAAATATAATAAATAGTTTTATTTTAATGAGAAATCGAGAAGACTCATCCGAAATTTTTTGGGACTATTTAAAAACTTTTTGTACTGAAACAGAATTAAAAAGTATATTTGATGAGATGCTTTGGTGTAGAGATGATGAAAGCGCAGAAAGAATAAAAGGATACATTTTGTATCTTCTGAATAATCAAAGGTTGAATAATCAAAAATTACATTTAAAAAAATAAAATTTGCATTTTTTAGTAAAATATAGTAGTATAACTCCCAATTCGAGGGGGTTTTTATGTTTTTAAAAAGAAAAAAAGCATATAAAAAAATTTTATTAATAGGAGTAATGATAATTATCATGTGTTTATTCTATCAATTATTTTTAGCAAAATATTATCCTGTTTCCTTTTTTTTAGAAAATCCGCATGTTGTAAAAGTGACAGTAAATTGGAATTTTTTGTCCAAAGAAGAGCAAGAACAACAATTAATAAGCGATATTGAAATTCAACTGGCTAAAAATGAGAATATTGATGAAACAGTAAAAGAAAGTTTACTCCAAAATTACAAGGAATATTTAAAAAAATATATTGGATATTATAAAGGAACAGATTATTTAAATACTATTTTATCATCAAGATTTGTTAAAATAGAAAAGATGGCTGTTCCTATAAATAATAAGTTCTTAGCGGTATTAGGAAGTTATGATAATAATAAAATAAAAATAGAAGCAACAAATTTAAATACCGTTTTTCACGAAAAAATTCATGCCGATCGTTCATGGGGGCTAGAAAATTTAAAAAATAATTCATTCTATGAAGAAATTCATAATTCTTTTATAAGTGATGATCATTCATATGAAGATATTAAATCGTTTTTTTCATTATTAAATGAATTATTGAAAAATAATAGTATAGAAAAAAATTTGTTTTCAAAAAATTATACTCAAATATGGCAAGATTTAAAAAAAGCTTTCCCAAAATTTGTTAATGAAATAGATATACTAAGGAAAAAAATAGAAGAATTATATTACATAGAATATAATCTAGAAGAACCGGTTTCTTTAGAAAATATTAAAGAAACTAAAAAAGAAATTTTAAAAATTTATGAATTACTATATCAAACTAAATATAATAGCTTAATAAATGAAGATATTATAATAACTTTTTTAAAAAATAGTTTTTTATCTCAAAATCCATTTTATAATGAAAATCCTTTAATTTATGATAGTTTTAAAATCACTGAAGATTTATACATTACTGAAGATACACGAAAAGGAAGTTATGAAGAAACTTTAATTAATTATATTATTGAGAATAAAAATAACTTAACAAAATATAGATATAACCTGTGGAAATCTATTATAAACGTAAAAGATAATGAAGAAAATAAATATCAAAAATTTTTAATGGCTTACAAACCTTACTTTAATGACGAGGAAATTGAGGATATATTTTTTCAAATTTTAAATTGTACCGAACAAGATTATACATATATAGCTAAATATACGATTCAAAAAAGAAATTGGCGAATAGAAAATAATGAAAATTTTTAAGAAATAACAGAAATTTTGCTATTTTTCTAGAGTTTATGGTAAAATGATAACGATGGAGGTTAGTACACATGGGAATATTTAGAAAATTAATTGATTCCGAATATAAAGAATTAAAAAGATTTGAAAAAATTGCTGACCAAATTATTGCTAAAGAAGA
>CALVUM010000013.1 GCA_944363605.1 uncultured Bacilli bacterium | reverse complement strand
AGTAAAGATTCCAGGTGAAATCATTAACTTAGAAATGTATACAAATTTTGATGAAGAAGATTTTACAAAAAGTAAAGTTTATTTCTTCCGTATCTATTCAACGGATTTACCTGTAGGGGAAAAATATACTCGACAACACAAAGTATCTCAATATAACATTTGTTTAAAAAGTTCTTTATCTTTTACAAAAGTGCTAAAAACTGAGTATTTATTAAAAGAAAATGAAAAGAATATTGTTGTTGCTAATGATTTAAAAGGAACTATATATAATCTTGACAAATTAGAAGAACAAAATTATAATGTGGGTGAAAATAATTTGTTAGAAGGAATGCTTAGATTAATCAAAGCAGAAACAGATGAAGAAAGAAAGGACATTGCGGAAGGGAGTGAATTTTTAATGGATGTAGTAACCCAAATACGAAAATTTCTTTATGACGAAGAAACGAGAGAAATGAAAAACTTACAAGACAAATGGAAACGAGAAGCAGAAAGAGAAGGCTTTGCCGAAGGTCATGAAAAAGGATTTAAGCAAGGCATCGAAAAAGGCATTAAACAAGGTGTTGAGCAAGGCATTGAACAAGGCATTGAACAAGGTATTGAGCTAAGTCAACGGAAAATCATTTGCAATATGTTAAAAGAACATGTCGAACTTAAACAAATTGCAAAATTTACTGGTTATTCAATCCAGCAAATACAACAAATTCAAAAAGAGTTATCCTAAATAATTACCTAGGATAACTTTTTTAAAATACTTGATCAACTAATATGACATCCGTACCAATTTTTTTGATCTGTTCAATTGTAATATTAAATTCACCAGCTGACTTCCAAAACTTCCAAAATTTATGATCCATTACAACAAAATGTTCAATTAATCCTTTTTCATTAATTGTCGCATCAATAATTCTTCCTAATCTTTTACCCGATTCAATATTAATAACATCTTTTCTTTGTAAATCAGATAAATTCATTTTACCACCTATTTTATTTTATGTTTTAGCAAAATAAAAAAGACAAAAAAAAACTTATAGTTCTTTGCCTAAAATTTGTTTTAAACCCTTATAAGGAAGATAAGCACAGGCTTTACGATTACCCTGCCGAATGATTTCACGAAATACAATGGCTTCATCTAATTGTTTTTCATTGTAAGGACAATCGTTTATCATATTTTCAAAGTTTGTAATAAATTCTTGTATTTCTGTAAAATTTCTATTAATACAATTTTTAAGGAGGATAGAACAAGAAGAAGTTGCAATTGCACAAGCTTCTCCTTCAAAGTAAGCATCGACAATTTTATCTTCTTCAATTTTTACAAAGATATCTAAATGATCTATACAACTATCACTTTGAACACTTATTTTTTGATAATCTTTAATATCTTCTTTCTTTATTTTATAGGGAGAAGAGGTATAATGATTCATTATTATTTCTCTAGTTTCCATTAAAGCATCCCTTCTATAATCTTTTCTTTATTGCTTAATAAATCTACTAAATTGTCTATATCGCTTTCTGTATTATAAAAATATAAACTAACACGCAAACTATTTTGTACCCCCGTTTCTTTTTTTAATATTTTGGCACAATGATTTCCGGCCCGAACACATATTTTATACTTATTTAAATGATAAGCTACATCTTGACTAAAAATGTCATTTACATTAAATGAGATAATTCCACTATCCGATTCTATGTTTAAAATATCCAAATGAGGAATACAAATAAGTTTGTTTATAGCATACGCTCGTAAATTTTTTTCATATTCTTCTATTTTATCCATTCCTATCTTCTCTAAATATTTGATAGCTTCACCAAGGCCAATTACTCCTGCAATATTTGGAGTACCAGCTTCTAATCTTGTAGGCAAATCTTTTAAATAGACTTCATCTGGACTATCAAAAGACTCATTCATTCCGCCACCATAAGTTTGAGGCTCCATTTCTTCTAGAAGTTCTTTTCTTCCATAAAGAATACCTATTCCAGTTGGTCCACACATTTTATGACCTGAAAAAGCAAGAAAATCCACATCTAAATCTTGAACGTCGGTTTTACGATGAGGCACAGATTGTGCACCATCCATAACAACGAAAATATTGTTTTGATGGGCAAATTCACATATTTCTTTAATCGGTCTTTCATCCCCAATAACATTAGTAATGCTTGCTAGAGAAATAACTTTTGTATTTGGTGTAATTGACTTTTTAACATTTTCTAAAGTTACATAATGATGTTCATCTAAAGGAATATATTTTATTACAATTCCTAGTTTTTTTGAAAGTTGAAACCATGGCAAAACATTTGATGCATGTTCACTTTGGGTAATTAGAATCTCATCATTTTTCTCAAGAAATTTACCAAAAAAGCCAAATGCAACCATATTTAAAGATTCAGTCGTTCCACTTGTAAAAACAACTTCTTCTTTATATTTAGCATGAATAAAATTCCGGACAATTTCACGAGCTTTTTCGTATTCTTGATCTACCTTAAAAGAAATATCATAATCCCCACGATGGGCATTAGCAGAATATTTCGTATAATATTCGGTAATCTTATCAATTACACATTGAGGTTTCAAAGTCGTTGCTCCATTATCTAAATAGATTAAATCTTCTTTTAACATAGGAAAGTCTTCTATATTCATTCTATCACTCCTTTCTTTTTTATTTTCCTGTGCTTACTATAATGTATTCAATTCTTTACTTTTAGCATATAATATTAACCCAAAACTTCATTTGTATTGTAACACAAGAAATGTATTTTTTAAAGTGACCTTAAAGTTAAAATTTTTTTAAAGAAAAAAACATCCATTAAAAGATGTTTAATTAAATTTATAAATCTTACGAGCAATTCGATATCCTGTAACGGCAATATCTCTTGGTAAACACGTTGCGCCCGATAAAGATAGCCGACAAGTTTTATAAAGTTTGCGATTTTTCTCTTTTAAATATTTCCATAATTCTTTTCTTTTATGTTGGTTTTCGTCTGTATTAGAGACTTGCAAAAGAATAGAAGAAACACTCATCATAATATCTATGTAGTGAATTAAATATTTTGCACAATTTTTATTCGTCTCCCAATAATCATAAGGATTAAAGAAATCGATCATGGTTTTCGTTATAAATATTTGTTGATCTATCCGTTTAATCATCACTTGTTCATTTACAGATTGGTCGCTTCTTCCAATAAAGTAACGATAAAAATCCACATTTAGATAATACATGTTTTTTATAAATGGTAAAGGATAATAAACAAAAATATTATCAACATAAAAAGTTTTCTCTGGAAGTTTCAAATTAATTTCTTTTAAAAATTCCGTTCGATAAATTACTGAGTGCATAAGTAAATAAGCATCTTTTTTAAACTTGCCTACTTCATCCCAAGTAAAAATTTTCTTTTCGGGCAAAGTTTTCGTATATTTGATAGCTTTTTGCTCGCCTTCTTTTTCATAAACATAATTTACAACCATCATATCAACAAGTGTTTTCTCTTTATGAAATTTTTTTATGGTCTTTAAAACTTCTTCTAAAGCCTCTTCATCGACCCAGTCATCGGAATCCACAACTTTATAATAAAGTCCAGTGGCTAATTCTAATCCTTTATTAACTCCTGATCCATGGCCACCATTTTCTTTATGAACGGCTTTAATTATGGAAGGATACTTTTTTTGGTATTGATCAGCTATTTCACCTGTTCTATCCTTACTTCCATCATCCACCAAGATTATCTCAACATCTTCTTTTCCTTTTAAAAGAGTTTCAATGCAATGTTCCATATAACTTTCTGAATTATAACATGGAACGGCAAACGTAATATATTTCATATAGTTCTCACTTTCTATACCTTAATTATAATAGGAAATGATCGAACTTGCAATATTTTGTCCTATTTGCTCTAAATTTTGAACAATCCAAGTTGCATCTTCATAGTTATCATGAAAAGCTACTTCAATTAAGGCTCCATTGTTGACATAGTTATCATTCACTTCACCTAGACTTCCTCTAGCATATTTTATTCCCCGATTATATAAAGGAGTTTCTTTAGCTGGATAAATATCAAATAAATTTTCATAAATATTTGCAGCTATGGATAAAGAAGGAGACACTTCATCATCAACATGTATTTCTACACCCCGTGCAGTGTGACTCGCTGAACCATTCGAATGAATAGCAAAATGAAGATCCGCGCCTACTGCATTACTAAAGCTATTCCAAGCGTTAATGTCGCCATAAGGATTATTTCGGTAAACAACGAATCCAGCATTTTTTAAATGAACTTCTATAACATCAGCAAGTTTATTCATCATTTCTTTTTCAGTTGTAAAGCTACTATCTTTGGCGCCATAATTATCGTATTGATTACTTGGGCTTAAATAAATAACTGGTGTTTTTTCTTTTATTTGAAAATCATAGGTGTTTATCGGAGAATCAAAGCGATTTGGGCTTACTGCATACGTTTTAAGTGTGACATTATCGTCAATAACTAAGGGCTTTTCATAGACAAGACTTGAAGTATTTGGGTCACTGCCATCTAAAGTATAATATATAGTCGTGCCACTTGTGCGACTTTTTAAATCAACGGTTGTTCCTTTTTTAATAAAGCTAGGATTATGACTTACATATACAGGTTCTGTAGTTTCTTTTTTACTAACATTCAAATTAAAACTAAGTGTTTCCGCTATCTCAAAATAATCTTCATAAACTGCTTCTAAAGTTACAAAATAATTTGTATTTTCGCTAAGCATTGAAGCAGGTATTGTTATTTCACTCTTCTCTGGAAAAACTTCTGTTTGGGATATCAAATTTCCATCCGAATATAAATTTATATAAAAATGATTAGCATTTTCCCCACCAAGGTATTTTACGATGATATCATTCCATCTCGTATTAAACTCTTCTTTTGGCGATAAAAGAGTTAATTTTCCAACTACAGGAGTATTTAAATAAAATGTAAAGGTACTTAGTTTTCGATTACTTTCATTATATAAAACAGCAGTTAAACGTCCCGAATAATCTTTTACAACATCATATGGAATAATTACTTCTTCTTGAACAAGAGAAGTCTCATACAAAAACTTTTTACCATAAAAAACTTGCACATAGTATTTCTCTTGATTATTATATCCATCTAGTTTTAATACTAAATCCGTACTTTTTGCCAGTAAATGATTTTGATCTTTTTTAAAACTTGCATCTTTATATACATAATTATACGTATTTAAACTTTCCTTTTCTTCATTTTTTTTATTATAAGCTTTAACAGTTATTTCTAATTCATCATTATAATTTGCTTCAAAATCTTCTAAAGAAATTTGAGTATTTTCTTCTACTTTTTCAAAAATTATTTCATTATTTTTTACGACTTCAACTTCATATTTCGTCGCGTTTACAGAAGGCGTAATATTAATAGCCAAAAATTTTTCTGTTTCCACAACCGTTTCAATTGAAAAATCTCCTAATTTAGGATTTAAATATACATAATAACCAATTCCAAAAAAAGAAAGATTTAAAACAATTAAAAATAACACGATCCCTATTTTAATTCTTTTTTTCATACTACTCTACTCCTATTAGATTATACTAAAATTTAAAATAAAAAGATAGCATGAATTTTACGATTCAAAAAAAATCATTAGAAAGTCTAATGATCATTTTTGTTTTAAACTCTTAAACATCTTTTTCCATAGTTTTGAAGAGGAATAATTTAAAATACCCACTTTGTAGATCCTTAGTCCATAACGGAAAATGAGCCAAGTAAATAAAGCCATAATCGCAGTTGAAATAGCCATTTCAAGCATCGTTATTTGTCCAAGCATGTAAAGAACTGGTGAGAGTAAAAAAGATAACATTGGAATATAAGAAGCAATTTGAATGAATAAAGATCCATCAAACTGAACAGCCATAATTGCTAAATAATATCCCACCATGATGATTAACATAATTGGTGTTTGAAGCTGTTGAAAATCTTCAATACTCGTAGTCATAGACGCTAATACTCCGGCGACGATTGCATAAGCAATAAAAGATACAATAAACAGAATTAAAATGATTGGTAAACCTTGAAGTAACAAACTAAATACTCCCGTATCTTTTACCATTTGAAGGATTTCACTTAATTGACCGGTTACTTCACCACTCATCGTGGCAAGGCCTGTTCCACCTAGAATATTTCGAATAATTAAGGCAATTCCTCCATATAAGAGTAACAGCAAACCTTGAATTACCACAAACATGGTAGAGGCAAAAATTTTCGAAAGAAAATGAATTTTTGGTGGAACGTTCGAGATAATAATTTCCATACTTCTAGTTGATTTTTCGTCGTTTACTTCCGCGCCTATCATTTGGACAAGCATTAAAATTAAGAAAAAGCATGGTAAGATAAAGATTAACATCACTCCCGCAGCTACAATATCTTTTCCTTCTTGATTTTCAACATCAGGATTCGTTAGAATGGTTTCTATTTGAGCAGGCGAAGTTAAAGCTAGTATTTGTTCTTCACTAAGACCACTTTCTGTCACAGCAACTAAGGATTTGACACTATTTACACTAGATGAGATGAGTTGTGTGGAAACAGTTCCAATATCCTCATAAGAATAAATCTTTGCTTGTAAATAATTTTCTTCATCAGGCAAAAGTTGGACGACAATTTTGTCATCTGTTTTTTCTAATTCACTTTTTAATTCATCGATACTTTTTTCCGTTTTTTCTAACCGAAAATTTTTCGATTCGCCTAACAGTTCCATAGTACTATCGAAAGATGTAGCAAAACTCTCATAAACATTTGCTTCATCTTGAACATAAACGGTAACTTGTTCTTGAAAATCTCCACCAAAGAAAGAAATTACTCGGTCAATATTCATTATTAAAATAAATAGAATTAATAATAGAATATTTACCCCTTTAAACCATTTGGTTTTGATTTTTTTATCTAAACTTTGTTTTGTTAAAAATTTCAATTTATTTTTCATATGCTTCCCCCACTTTACTTAAGAAAATTTCATTTAAAGTTGGATCTTCTACAGCAAATTCGATAATATCTTTTCCTTTTTTTACAATGTCAAAGACATTAGAAATATAAGAATCATCTTCAATTTTCACAATAATTTCATCAGCGTTTTCTATCACATTTAATACGCCTTTAGCCTTTTTTAAAGTCTCAATGTCAACATTTCCTTTTATATGAATGTTTTTCTTACGATAGTCTTTTTTGATTTGCTTTAATTCACCTTCTAAAACACTTTTTCCTTTCACTAAGATAACTAAATTTTCGCAAAACATTTCAACGTGTTCCATCCGATGAGAAGAAAAAATAATACTGCTTCCTTTCTTTTTAAACTCACGAATGGCATCCATAAACATTTCAACATTTATCGGATCTAACCCAGAGAATGGTTCATCTAAAATCAAAAGCTTTGGATCATTAATTACGGCTGAGATAAATTGAACTTTTTGTTGATTTCCTTTAGAAAGCTCTTTAATCTTTCGATCTTTGTATTCTTCAATTTGAAATCTTTTTAACCATTCATCCAATTTCTTTAAAATTTCTTTTTCTTCCATTCCCTTTAACGTACCATAATAGATAATCTGTTCTTTTACCGTAAGTTTAGTAAGTAAACTCCGTTCTTCTGTTAAAAAACCAATCGTATCTGTCATGTTGTAATCAATAGGCTTGCCATCTAAAGTAATTTTACCTTCTGTTGGATCAAGTAAACCAATAATCATGCGAAAAGTGGTAGTTTTTCCTGCCCCATTCACACCTAGTAAGCCAAAGATTTTCCCATCAGGTACTTCAAAAGATAAATCATCGACTGCCTTATTTTGGTCATAATATTTTGTAATATGTTCTACTTTTAACATAAACTCTTTCCTTTCATGATTTCATTATACATTTTTTCTTTAAGAATAGCTACTACTTGGCAAATATTTGACAAAGTTCATTTTTAGTTAAAAGAATCTAAACCCAAGCATCAAATAAATCTTTTAATAGTCCACTTATTTCATCATCTAAGGAATTGGCAAAAAAATTTTCTTCAAAATATTCATTATGAATTATTTGATATAAAAAATCTTTATCTATCTCTTCTAATATTTCTCGCATATTTATTTGAGAAGTTTGTTTTAAAAGTTCCAACTCTTTTCGTTGTTCCTCCTGAATTTCTCGTCTTTCCGAAGGATATCCTTCACCAAATGGCGTGGTAAATAACGTTTCAAAAATACTTTCTAATTGAAATTCGGTTCCTACTCCAAAGTATTTTCCAAAAGGAATTGAAACAGCATTCCCAGCATTAATCTTAGCAAAAAGCTTTGCATCAACAACATCAGAAACATATCCACAGTAAACATTTGGCATTGCATTCGCACTTATCAAAACTCCTTCTCCACTAGAACAACCCATTATTACAAAATCAACAGCATGACTATTTAATAAAATACCTGCAAGAAGTCCCGCGCCAACATAATTGATATCAGCTTCTTTTCCTTCACTCACACCATAATTAAATACTTGATGTCCATATTTTTCAGCAACTTTTTCTAAAACATTTAAAATAAAATTATTCTTCTTTTTTTGACTATTTTCATTTATTAAAGCAATTTTCATTCTTACATCCTACTTTCCTTTTCTATTGTACGCGAGAAAAGAATTTTTTTAAAGACTTTTCAAAAAACTCTTCTTTTTTTTGACAGTTCATGATACAATTACATTGCTTGGCCCGTTGGTGAAGTGGTTTAACACATAACCCTCTCAAGGTTACATTCACGAGTTCGAAACTCGTACGGGTCACCAAATAATAATAAAGAAACGGCTTTGTCAAAAAGTCGTTTTTCTTTAACTTAATATAAATTAAAGCACCTGATTTAAACATAATACTTTTTAATAATCAAAAATAACTGAATTATTAGATTATAAAAATATCTAAGTTTAAAATAACTAATTATTCTTGTATTTTTTTAATGTTTTTATTTCTTAGCCTATCAATAATTTTATCTACATCTTGAAGAAGTAATCCTTCTCCAAAATTATATCCATTTCCACTAGATATTTTTATTAAATGATCCATTAATTCTTCATCATAAGAATCAAATATTTCATCATCCAATATAACATAGTTTTCTACATTCGGATTATCTTCCAACCATTTTTTTATTTCTAATCCCCGTTTATTATTAATAAAAGGAGTAGAATCTACATAAATTTCATATCTTGACAATAAATCTTTTAAGTCTTGGGCTTTTCTTGTATATCGCCATGATGAAGTTAATACAACTACGGCACCCGTTTCCTCTACTACTCTTTTTAATAATTTTATTTTATTAACATCTATTTCACTCTCTATTCCTTCTATACTTAACTTTTTTACTTTATCAAAATATTCATCTGAATTTAAAACACCATCAATATCCAAAAAAAGAGCATCCATAATATATACCTCCACTATCTCTATTTTCATGATCCATACACAGCGATTATCATCCGCAATAAAATCGTCTTTTAAAAGCCTTCTTTTTTGCGTCTCTTGTAATATTTTGTCTTTCTTGCACTATATACAACTGTCCCATTTCCTTTTTTTTATTATGATATAACTTTTTTATTTTTTCACTTGCAAAATCGTCTTTAAAAAAAGAAAAATCTATGATATATTTATTCTGGTGAAAATATGATACATATCCGTTTAAATTTAGATTCGTTAGAATCCATTTATCATCCATTTAGTAAGAACACTTTAAACCCTATGTTAGCTTCTTTTATATATGAAGAATGTTTTGGATATAAGGCTAATAATAATATTAAAATTCTTATTTCTTCTAACCAAAAATTTACTGAAGAAGAAAAAAATGAAATAAAAAAATTAATTCATAATAATTTTCGAATTGAATTAAAAGAAGAAAAAGTAAAAAATAAAATTTCTACTTATTTTAGAACGATTATTTTTATTATTGGTATTGTTTTATTATTTTTAATCTATTATATAAAAATTGAGGTTCTTCATGAGTTTTTATTAGTATTAGGTTGGCTAGCGATCTGGGAAACTGTTGCTGATCTTTTATTTGAAGAAACAAAAGAACGTGGAAAAAGAAAAAGATATCAAAAGATATCTCAAAGTAAGATTATTTTCGAATAATCTTTTTAAATGCAAGAATTCATCATGGTTTTGTAAATATATTTTATATTTTCTTTTTTCTGATGATTCATTTCAATAAAATTCACATGTAATTGATAACCCGAATCAAAGCTAAATAAAAGTTCAACTTTTCCAGGTTTAAATTTAACCGCGCTTGAAGAAATAGAATTATATGGAAAAACATGAATTTTTTTATATGTTAAACCTAAAACGTCCCGATCAAATAAAATCATTTTCTTATCTGTAAAAACAGCATAATCTTTACTATTTTTATATCCTAACAAAATTTTCTCTTTATCACTTACATATTCTTTAGCATATTCTGGTAGATTTTCTGCTAAGATTTCTTCTTTAAAATCAAAATATTTAGATAGCTCTTTAAATTTAATATACGCCATATCATCACACCTTATAAAATCAGTATAGCATAAAAGAATTGACAAACAGCGTTCAAGTTAGCTACTTGACATTTTTAGACAAAAAGAAGATAACTTTTTATGTTATCTTCTTATGAAAAGCTAAAATTAATTTTGTTTTTTTACTTCAAAATAATTATCGCTAGTTTCTATAAATTCATATCCTTCAGCAAGTGTACCTTTGCCTGCAAATATGCCGTTTGTTGTGTTACCGTTGTAAGAATAGAATCTTCCACCAGTAATACTTAATACTTTTCCAGAATAAAGGAATGTTGATGAATATGCCCATACATCATTTTGCATTTTTTCTAAAAATTCTCCACCGCTAATTTTATTAATTGTACCATAATTAGCTACAGCAGATTTATTTCCTTGGAAAGTACCACCAGCTATTTCTTCTACTACAGATTTACTTCCAACATATAAGCCAAATCCAGCAACAGAGTTACCTTGATCTGGTTTGTCGCCATATGTAATATAACTTCCAGAAGTAATTTTCGTGATTGTACTTGTTTCAGCTAAATAAATAGCTGTTATATAATGACCAATAATTTCATTATTTGCTAATTCCCCAATACTTCCATTTTCTTGATAAATTGGATACATTCTTGCTTCAATTTTACTATTTTCAATTTTTTCGATAGTTCCAGAATTGTTAATACCAGTCCAATCAGAACTAACTTCCACATTAGTGATTTCTTTAATTGTTCCAGTATTAACAATTGCATTATTAGGAGTACTAATTTTACCATTTATAATACTTAAAGTACCATTGTTCGTAATTGCTTTATTTCCAGTAATAGTGTTACCATTTAAATTTAAAACAATTTCTATATTTTCTGGAATTACTAAACTTTCATTAATATCTTCTGATAATTCGATTGATGCTTTAGTATTAGCTGGTAATTTAGCAAACAACTCGTTATAAGTTTCAAAACTATAATCAACTCCATCAATATTAATTGAGTTAATAACTTCAAACTGAATATCGTAACTAGCCAAAACGTTACCATTTACTTCATATAGTTCAATAGTAGCCTTATATTCACCTGTTTTATCAGCAACAATTTGGAAAGGTGTTGTCGCAGAATATTTAGCTGGAGCTGAAAATCCTTCAGCTGGTCCCCAACCTTCTGTAACCATATCCCAAACATTTCCGACAGTATCCATAGCCCAAACTTTAACATTTGCTCCTTCAGGTTTAACAACATTAGTAACTCTAAATCTTACATTAGTAGCATCCTTATAAGTTATTAAAGTTGCCTCTCCATTTGAAATAATTGCATTTGGTTTATCTAAATTGTTAGATACCAAAATCTCATTAATGTTTGCAGTTATAGTACCAGTAGCAATATTTTCTTTATTTAAGTAATATTGAACTTGTTCTTCTTTAATATTATCAACAGCAGTTAATCCTGAAACATTAACAACCGCATTTATAGTTTTATCCGTCCAAATAGTTGGCTTTTTAAATGCTTCAGTAGTATTTACTAAAGTTGCTACAGTAGCATCTAAAACAGGACTACCATTTGATACTTCAATTCCGCCAAATTCATTTCCGGATACATCAATTGTTCCAGTTAATTTAATTGTTGAATTATTAGCAAATATACCACCATCTGCTTTAGTAGCAATGATATTATTTAATGTAGCTGAACCGTTATATACTTGAATAGCATAAGTTCCAGTCCATGTATCATTACCCTCAACCGCATTCATTTGAACTGTTAAATCATTAATAACTACATCATTAGAAGTAACAACAACACCTTGTCTTTCCCCATAAGGAGCAGTATTAATATCCGTAGTAAAGGTCAATTTTTTATCATTACCATTAATTGTAACTGGACGATTAATAATAATTCTTTCTTTTAATTCTTCAATATCCTTATTCAAATAAATAGTTTGAATATTTGCATCTTCTAAAGCACTTCTTAATTCATCCTCGTTATTAACTAATGCACCGTTTTCATCATATAAGATGGTTTTTGCAACACTGTTTTTAGCTTTATCAGTAGCAGTAATTGTATATGTACCATTAGTTTCTAATTCAATATTTGCTACGTACTTATCTTCTACTAATTTAGCAGTAACAGTTTCTTTTACCTCACCTCTAGCGATTACAATATCAAAAACATTTGCATCAGTAACTGTAATATTACCATTTTTTGTAAAATTCTCTTTTAAATCTGCTACTGTAATAACTGGTGCGGTTTTATCAATAACAAATGTAATTGAAGTACTATTAAATGCTTGATCTACTACTTCAACTGTATAATTTTTTTCTTCACTTATATTTTTAAGTTCTGCTAAAGTTTCTTCTACACCATTTACAAAAACTTTTACGTTTTCTTCAGAAACATTTAAACTTACATTTTGATTTGTATAAGAGTCATTAGCAATTCCAGTAATTGCTGGAGCTGTCATATCATCTAAAATAACAGCAACTTCTGTTAATATTTTTTCTAATTCTTCTTTTTTAGAACTAGATGCTAAACTATTTACCTTATTAACAATTTCTTTATTTGTACGATAGTCTCTTGCTGTGTTTACACTCTCGATATCCTTAGCCGCTTCCACTTGGCTTTGTAAATCTTTAACTAATGTTTCTACATTAATTACATTTTGAACAGCATCTGCTCTATTTGCTAAAGCATTTTTATTTTCATTATTTTCTAATGCTTAAATCAAACTATTTGCATAACTTAGATCTTCTTTAGAAAATGAAAGTTCTGCTTTTTCAAGTGCTGCAAGTGCTTGTAAATAAGCTGTGTTATCTACTTGTGTAGATGTTTCATTATTCTCTTCAGAATTTGAAGATCCACTATTTCCATTGCTAGGAACTTGCAATTCTGTGTTAACATTATTATCGTTTTCACCAACTACAGGAATAACATTATCCTTTTCTTCATCTTCGTTATTATTATCGTCTAAATTTTCCTCCTTTCCATCCGTATCTTTGTCTATTTGTGTATCATTACCTTTATCAGTAACATTTCCCGTATCATTTCCGTCTAGACTACTCTCACTAGGATTGGCAAATACGAAAGTACCTAATCCTATTAACAAAAACAATACTACCGCTATAACTATAGCTTTTTTCTTGTCCATAACATCAAACCTCCGTTCAATTGTATTATATCATTGCGATTTCAAAATGCAACAATATTTGACAAAAAATTGCCACTACGCATTAAAGTTTATGTCAAAAAAAGAAAATGTTTGTCATTTTCTCCAACACTTAAAAAAATTTAATTTTATTTAAAGGCCAAAAACGCATAATAACTTTGCCTTTAATTTGTTCTTGAGAAACTAATCCTATTTCTCTACTATCCATCGAATTTTCCCGATTGTCTCCTAAAACAAAATACATGTTTTCTGGAATAGTTTCATAACCAATTGTTTTTAAAGAAAAGTCGCCATAAAGCAAAGCCTCTTCTAAATAGTCTTCTTCTAACAACTCATCATTTATATATACTTGATTATCTTTTATTTCTATTTTTTCTCCAGGTAACCCAACTACCCTTTTAATTAAATATTTCGTATCTGCATATTCTAATGAAATAATATCTCCACGCTTTACATCAAAAAAACGATATTGCACTTTATTTAAAAATAAAACCTCTTCATCAATTAAAGTTGGTGACATTGAATCTCCTACTACTTGAGTCATTGAAAAAACATAGACCATTATAAACAATAAAACTATAATAAATAGAATCAATTTAAATGAATCTTTTAAAAATTCTTTAATTCCTAACCAATCCATATCTTACCCTCTATCACTAATCTACTAGTAAAATATAACATAATATATAATGAATTGCAAAAAAAGGATGCAACTTTACGTCTATTGAAAAAGAAGAAAAAAATTGATATAATGAATACGTCAAAGAAAATGACATATATTAAAAAAGGATATATCTGAAGGGAGAATCAGATGCTATCCCATTTATTTTGGTTTTGCATCTGAATCAACACATGTTGAATCAGATGCTTTTATTTATTTCATTAATAAAATAATTATAATAAATAATAAGATAAATATGATGCAATTTAAGAATTTTTCTTGTTTTCTCATACTTATCACATCCCTTCTATTCTTTTAAAAGGGATAAGCACCTGATGTTTCAGATATATCCAAGTATTACTATAACACACAAAAATATCAGAAAATCAAATAGCATAAAAAAAGCTGCTTAATAAGCAACTTTTTTTCTTTTTATAAAATATTTTTCATAACAATTGTTTTTGTTCTAGACATTTCATGAAGTGTTGAAGAAACGCCTTCATTACCTGTACCAGAATGTTTCCAACCACCAAATGGCATTTCAAATGGTCTAAAGAATGAAGCACCATTAATAACGACACCGCCACATTCTAATTTTTCAGCAACATATTGACAAGTCTTTTGACTTTCTGAAACAATACAACCACATAATCCATAACTTGATTGGTTAGCAATCGAAATTGCCTCATCTAAATCTTCATATTCAATGATAGAAATAACTGGTCCAAAGATTTCTTCATCTTTGGCTACAGGCATATTTTTTGTTATGTCTACTAAAATTGTTGGTTCATAGAAAGCTCCCTTTCTTCGACCACCAAAAACCACTTTTGCTCCTAGTGCCACCATATCATTTACTTGTGACTCTACTTTCTTGGCTGCATCCTCGCTAATTAAGCAACCAATTTTTGCTTCCGGATTACTTGGCATTCGAACAGGTATCCCTTCTAATCTTTTTTTCAATTTTTCAACAAAAGCCTCTTTGACATCTTTATGAACCAAGAAACGTTTTGATGCACAGCAAACTTGACCAGTGTTGTATAAACGACCCCAAACGGTTTCTTCTACAGCTAAATCAATATCGCCATCTTTATGTAAAATAAAGGCATCGTTTCCACCTAATCCTAACATAACATGAGTGATATTTTTCGCACATTTTGCCATTGTTTCCGCACCAGCTTTAGTACTTCCTGTTAGAGTAACTAAAGAAACTTTTGGATTTTCAGCCATTGCTTGAACAGCTTCACCGCCACTTCCATTAATTAAATTAATAGCTCCACCTGGTACACCAGCTTCTAATAAATACTCAACGTATTTCGTTAATGTAAGCGGATTATGAGCAGATGGTTTTAAAATGACTGTGTTTCCCATAAGTAATGCAGCAGGAACTTTTTGACAAAATAAGTCACTCGGAAAGTTAAAAGGAATAACAGCAACTACTACTCCAAGAGGAGCTTGAACTGTATAGTAAAGATGATGTTCTTGGCCTTTTTCCTTACTTCCTTCAAAAACCATTCCATATTCGTGTTTAGCTTTTTCACAAAAAGCTGGAACACCAATAGAAACATTTGCAATTTCGCCAATAGCTTCACTAATTGGCTTTCCTGTCTCATCACTTAAAAGCTTGGCAAGTTCATCTTTATGACTTTCAACAATAGACACGAATTTCATTAAAATGCTCGCTCTTTCATGAACAGGTTTTTTAGCCCATTCTTTTTGAGCTACATACGCAGCTTCAACGGCCTTATCACAATCTAATTTATTGCTTTCAGGGACTGTATCAATAAGCTCATTGGTAGCTGGATTTGTAATTTTAATGGTTCTTCCGTCTGAAGCATCACACCAATTTTCGCCAATTAAATTCTTTGCCATAAATTATTCTCCAAATCCTGTATAAGATAAAGATAATCCACCAACCGTGTTAGATGAATGATCGCCTGAACCATATTCACCAAAAGTAAATACCATTAAGAATTCTTTATCTGGAATGGCTTTTTTCACTTCTGGATAAATTTGATCTTCAATTTCTGATAAAGCAAGTCCTAGACGACGTCCACCACAGTGAACTAAGAAATAAGATTTTTCTTCATTATTCATTAACGTATTTAAAGAAGAAATCGCTTCGGCATTGGCTTTTAAAATTCCTTCTGGACTATTAGCAAGTTGAATTACTGCCGTATTAACAGCTAAATTGGCTCCAATATTCATGGAATAATCCTCGTTACCAAACATCAGATGACGAACAGCTGTAACTTTACCAATTGGATCTTTTACACCTAATGGAGCACAGATAGTTTCTGTTAGTAAGTTATTTCCTTTTAAAGATTCTACATCTTTACCAGTCCACTCAGCATATTTCTTTAAAGCTGGTTCATGATCAATTTCTACTAAGGTACGATCGCCATTAATTTTCGTGATAACACCAACATTTTCTGTTTCATGATAGGCACCTGTATAAATATTTTTCATTTTTCCATCGGTATAGAAAATAGCAATAGCTACACCATCAGCGAAAGATTCACCATCACACAAAATACTCCATTTTCCTTCAACGGTGTTATCAGCAGCACTTCCACCAAAAACTGGAATATTCCCAATAACATCTTGAATTCCTTTCATGTAATCTTCTTCATTCGCAGGAGATGCTGTCATAAAGAAGAAATCTGGTTCTTTATCTTGCCCCTTTACTTTAGAAATAGCTTCTTTAGCAATACGAGCCCCAATTTCACGAGGTGATTCATCGGTCTTTTTGGAGCCAGCTGTAACAACTTCTAAATCTCCTCCAAATAACATCATTCCAGAATATCCAGTCTCCTTGTTTAAATATCCGTCTTGTGTACATAAAGCTGCAGAAGACGTACATCCAATAATTGGAACATTACCTAAAACGCTTTTTGCACCTTCCATTAATTTTTGTTGGTCTTGAACACAGCTCGTAAAGAAAAGTCCTACTTGTGGATTTTCTATCACATTTGCCATTTTGGCTGTTTCAACACCAGATGCGTATGCATCAACATTTTCACTATATCCTACTTTTGTTTTTAACATTTTTTTCACTCCTTTTAATATGCTTTTACTAATAAAGCTAGAATATCTTCTTTTGTAACACTTCTTGGATTTCCACCAGTACATGGGTCTTTTAAAGCTTTTGTAGCTAATACATCGAAGTCTTCTTTTGATACATTTAATTCACTTAAATGCATAGGAACTTCCAAATTTCTCTCTAATGACCTTACTGCTTCAACAACTAGAGAAACACACTCTTCATCTGTTTTACCCGTTACATCAAATCCAAAAGATTTTGCCATAGCTGGAAATCTTTCTTTAACTACTTCGCCATTCCATTCCAAAACATATGGTAAGAAAAGAGCACAAGCAATTCCATGCGGAACATCGTAAGTCGCGCCAAGCTGATGAGCCATCGAGTGAACAATTCCTAGTCCGACATTTGAAAATCCCATACCAGCAATGTATTGGCTAAGTCCCATTTTATCCATAGCCTCTTTGTCTTTTAAAACTGCTTTTTCTAAGTTCTTATACGTTAGCTCCATGCTTTTTAAATGAAACATATCCGTCATTTCCCAATGAGATGCCGTAATATATCCTTCCATCGCATGGGTAAGTGCATCAAGTCCAGTTGAAGCTGCCGTTAACCTAGGCATTCCAGACATGAGTTCTGTATCAATAATTGATAATACTGGTATGTCATTTGGATCAACACAAACTCGTTTTACAACATTTTCTTCATCAGTAATCACGTAATTAATGGTTACTTCAGCAGCAGTTCCAGCCGTAGTTGGTAACGCGATTATTGGTAATGAACGGTTCTTTGTATCCGCCACACCTTCTAATGAATTAATATCATAGAATTCTGGATTTTCTATTACTATCCCAATACATTTGGCTGTATCGATAACAGATCCGCCACCCACAGAAACAATGGCTGAAGCACCAAAGTCTTGACAAACTTTAATTCCATCGTGACAATTTTTAATCGTTGGATTCGGTTTTACTTTGTCAAATACTTGATACTCGATATGAGCATCATCAAGTAAATCAAGTACTTTTTTGGCAACTCCACACTCCATGAGTGTCTCATCTGTTACGACTAAAATCTTTTGAAACTTTCTTCTTTTAATTTCAGGCACTAAATTTTCTCTAGCGTTCCATCCAAAATAAGATGTTTCATTTAAGATAATTCGATTTGCCATATCTACCTCCATTCTACTATTTCATTGTACCACAAAGTAAGGTTATCTAGTATTGTGATTTACATAATTTTAAAAAATTTGTCATAAAAAAAACACGCTTCGTGTTCTTTTTACCAACTTCCACATGCCAAGTTATATTTTTGACATATATCTAATGTAAGACTTCTTTTATCAGAGCTTCGTTCCGTAAAGAAATAAGTCATTTTTCCATTATAACTTGCTTGTAACAAAGCTGAATTTTGATACCAACTAGCTTCTAGAAAAACATTATCTTTTGTGCATTGTTTGTCTATACAAGTAATATAAATTTTACCATTTATTGAAATAGCTTCAAACATGAAATCAGAATCTTTCTTGCAAATCGGATTATTTTCATCTAACTCCGTACAAACTGGTCCCGCATAATCAACATAGGTATCCGTATTTAGATTATAATCACTCACGCCTACTTTGACTATTTCTGAAACAGCATTTTGAAGGACTTTTTCACTAATCTTTTCTCGAGAAATCTCTTTACCATCTTCATAAGTTATTTGATAAGAAACTTCTTTTTTTCCTGTTACACCAGAGGTAACAACTTTTCTTTCGCCACGCTTCATATTTACTTCTTTAACTTCTTCTGTCGTATAAGAAATATCTTCCGTTACAACTTTTGTTTCGGTAGTTCTTTCAGTAGTATTTTCAGTCGGCTTTTCGTTTTCAGTAATCTCTTCACTTGGTTCTTCAGCTATTTCTTCATTTGTTTCAATATTAATTTCTAGTTTAACATATCCTAAAACTTGATTTTCTATAAGAATAGCTAAATAATGGGTTTCATCACTAAGATTTAATACTTTTAACTTTTCTTCTAAGCCTTCAATATATTTTGTTTCCTCTATTTCTTGAATTTCAAATTCTCCAACAAACTTTGGTGTTGAATAAACATAAACCGTTACTTTATCTCCCGTTTCACCTTCAAAATTCTTGCCAAATTCAATTTTATTTAAAGACACACTGGTTACTTCAAGTTCCCTATAGGTTTCTAATAATGATGAGGAATCTTTAGGCATTTCTTTATTTAAAGTCTCTGTTGGACCTTCTTGTGAAGGATTATTTCTATTTTCTTCTTTATTGTGAGCTAACGCAAAAACAAGAACACCCACAACTAAGATAATTAACAAAATTCCCCCACCAATTAAAAACATTTGTTTCTTATTTATTCTCTTTTTTTCTTTCATTTTACTCAACTCTCCTTTTATATAAATCAATTCATTTTAGAAAAAATTTCTAAAATTCTTCTTCTAAACTAGACACAATATTTTTAAAATGCATACCATTACTTGCTTTTACTAAAACCACATCATCTTTTTTGATTAGTTTTTTTAATTCTTTTAGTAAATCTTCTTGATTCGTAAAATAAAGAATTTTTTCTTGTTTTACGTTATTATTTAAAGCTCCTTCTTGAATATATTTTGCATCTTTACCTGTTAAAATCAAAAAATCCAATTGTTTTATTTCTTCTAATGACCCAATTTCTAAATGAATATCTTTAGAAAAAGAATCTAATTCTAAAATATCTCCTAAAACGGCAATATGACGTTTTCCAGTAAAATTTATTAAAGTTTTTAAAGCACTTTTAAGAGCTTCTAAATTTGAGTTATAACAATCATCAATAATAGTTACTCTATTTTTTAAAGTAAGAATTCGCATATGATTATCCGAGGTATTTATATTGGCTAGCCCTTTTTGAATCTCTTCTTTAGATAACCTAAGTAAATCGCCAACCGCAATGGCAAGTAAACTATTTAAAGCAAAGACTTCACCAATTAAAGGAAGTTCTATTGGATAGTTTTGATTTTGATATTCTACTTGATATAAAGTTTTATTATCTAAAACTTGAATATCTCTACCTTTATACATGGCTTCTGATAATATTCCACAAGTTATTAAAGGATGATTCTCACCTGGTATATTGGCAAGCAAATCATTGTCGGTATTTATTATTAAGGGTGTTCCTTTTTCCATACCATCTAAAATTTCTAATTTTGCAGCCAAAATATTTTCTCTAGAACCTAATATGCCAATATGAGCCGTTCCAACATTGGTAATCACCGCAATCGTTGGTTTTGCAATCCGAGATAAAGTAGAGATTTGACCAAAGTCATTCATTCCCATTTCTAAAACCATTACATCTTCATCTTGATAACTTAAAATATTTAAAGGTAAGCCAATTTGTCCATTTAGATTTCCTGGCGATTTTAAAACTTTATACTTTTGCTCTAAAACAGCCGAAATAAAATCTTTAGTACTTGTTTTACCAACACTTCCTGTAACAGCAACGACAGGAATATTTAGTTGTTCACGAACATAAGTGGCAAGTTTTTGCAAGGCTTCCACGCTATTTTTTACTAAAAGAATGGTATATTTTGAATCGTCATCTAGCTTTCCTTCAAACGAATCTAAAATACAAGCTTTCGCTCCTTTTTCCAAAGCTTTTTCCCAAAATTTATTGCCATCAAAATTTTCACCTGTAATTCCAACATAACAATCACCTTGTTTAATTGTTCTTGTATCCTTCGAATAAGAATCGATTACTAAATTTTCATCACCACATAATAAAGAACCATCACATATCTCAGCTATTTCTTTTACTGTCAACTTCATAAAAAACCAACTTTCTATACATATAGTATACAATATTTTTAGGATTTTGCTAGACTTTTTTCAATAGTACTTTTAATATAATATTTTAAAGAGGTGCAAAAATGATAGAAGAAATTATTGCTAAAATTCCCCAAGTTTTTATTGAATTCTATAATCAAAAATATTGTCAAAATACTTCCTATAAAGAGGATGCAAATATGCTAGGAAATGGTTATTGCTTTTATTTGGCTTATTTTTTAAAAGAACAATTTCCAGAAGGAAATATTTTAACGGCAACAAGCGATCATTACATTTTTGAATATAATGGCCATTTTTTTGATTTTCGCGGAAGAATCTTAGATACAGATACTTTTATTGAATTTAACACAGGTATTTATATTCCAAAAACTGACTTACGCATTTGTGACGAAGAGGATTATCTTATGGCTGAAATTACTACCATGAATAACTTAAAAAGTACAGTATGGAAAGCAATAGAACCAGAATTAATCGCATTTATTTTGACAGAAAAAGAAAAAATGCTATCACGTTGATAGCGTTTTTTTAAAGCATATTTATTCTTCTTTTTATTTCATCTATTCCTAAAATTTCCATAATATCTTTTAAATTAGGAGTTCTTGAACTAGTTGTTAAAGCAACTCGAATAACCGTGGATACATCTGCAACATTTCCTTTATAGTTTTCAGGATTCTTCTTATATTCTTTCATATTTGTTGCATATCCTAATTCATCACATAAAAGTTTTACCTTATTAAACCACTCTTCATTATCATCATTAATATCATAATATTTATCTAAATAAACTTGTAAGATATGCTTGATTTCATCTAAATCGGTAATTTTTTGAAAATCATAAGAAACACTCTCAAAATTTTCTTTAAACATATACCAAATATTTTGCTTAACCTCGCTATACATTGCAAAGTCTTTACGTGGTTTTTCACTTTCTCTTTCAATATTTAATGTCTGAATAGCTACATCTTTTTCTCGTACTAATAAATCAGCAAATTCTTTATCATATTCTTTAGCCCATTCTAAAGTATTTTGATAAACTTCTAAAGCAGATAAACTACTGATATAATTTTTAGAGATATTTAAGAGTTTTTCCATGTCAAATAAAGCTCCACTTGTACTCATTTTACTAAATTCCATTGTAAATTCTGATAAATCCTTATTAGGATTATCTAAAAACCATTCTTCAAAATTGGAATTTAAAAGCGTCATTAAATAAATTTCAACAGCCTTAACTGGAATTCCTTTATCAATATAATATAAAACATTGGCTTCTGGATCTTTTCTTTTACTAATCTTTCTTTTTTTACCATCTTCTTCTTTTTGAATCGTCGCCAAATGAGCATATTTAGGTAATTCATACCCTAAAGCAGCGAAAAGTTCAATATGAAACGGCAAACTACTAACCCACTCATCTCCACGAGTTACATGCGTTGTATGCATTAGAGTATCATCAACCGCATGAGCAAAATGATAAGTTGGAATTCCATCCTGTTTTAATAAAATATGATCCATATCATTCTCAGGCAAAGAAATTTCTCCTTTAATACAATCTTTAACAACTACTCTTCTTAAAAAATTTCCTTGACTTTTTAAGCGAATTGCATAAGGAACACCGGCACGTACTTTTTCTATAGCTTCTTCCATACTCATGTTTCGTTCTGCACTAGCCCATGGCCCGAAATACCCAATTCGAGATTTAATTTTCTTTTGTTGTTCTGTTATCTTTTCTTTTTCCTCTTCGGTTAAAAATGAAGGATAAGCTAAATCTTTTATCAGTAAATCTTTAACAAAAGCTTGGTAAATATCCTTACGCTTACTTTGGATATAAGGACCGTAAGCTCCTACGTCTTCTCCATCAGCTAATGGTCCTTCATCAAATTGTACATCATATTTTTTTAAAGAAGCGATAATCTGCTCTATACCATTTTCAACTTCCCTTTTTTGATCAGTATCTTCAATACGTAAATAGCAAACTCCACCACTTTGATGAGCAAGCTTTTGGGCAGCCACTGCTTGATATAAAGAACCAATATGCACAAATCCAGTAGGGCTTGGTGCAAGTCTTGTGACCATTGCCCCATCTTTTAAATTTCTTTTCCCATATTTTTCTTCATAATAAGCTCTTGTATGCTTCACATTCGGAAGCAAAATATCTGCAAATTCTTCTCTTGTCATAATAAAACCTTCTTTCTAAAAAATAAAAAGGCAATACCCAAAGGACGAATCATTCGTGGTACCACCTTATTTTTTTCTCTTAACTCGTAACGTGAGCACTTCGAAAGTTAATTTACCTTAACTTCAACTCCAAAGTTTCTTCAAAATATTCTTTTATCTATTTTCACCTACCATAGACTCTCTTTTAAAAAGAAATATTTTTACTCCTCTTTTTCATTGCTTTACATGACTATTGTAAAATATTTTTTCTAGCTTGTCAACGTAATGTTTTTTCATAAAATTCTTCTAAAGTTAAATGATTTTCCATAATATATTTGGCGATTCTTGGCGAACCAATATATCTTAAATGCCATGGTTCATAATGATATCCGGTGATTTTTTCTTTGCCTTCTGGATATCTTAATATGAATCCGTACTGTGCACATATTTCATGAAGAACAGGATAAACTTCATTTAATTCTTCAACAAACTCATTAAACCATTTATCTTCTTTTCTCATACAAATATCAATTGCTAAACCGGTTTCATGTTCAGAATATCCTGGTTTTGCAACAAAAATATCGGCATGCTCTTGTCCATATTTTTCTATATTCTCTTTATAAATTTTTCTTTGGATTTCATTACTTCGATAAGCGCTTTCCACATCAATAAAAAAACCTTTTTTATGCATAGCTTTCTTAAGTTCTAACCAAGAATCTAATGCTGGTAGAGCAATACTTCCATCATTTTGACACCCTGGATATGAAGAACGATAAGCAACAATTTTTAATGAATAGTTATTTGGAATTTTATTTTGTTTATTAATTAAAAGCAATGTTTTTTGATAACTAGCATCAATTAACCATTCAAAAAGTTCTCCATTTTTTTCTAATTCAGGATGAAATTGTACTCCAAGTATTTGAGCTCCATCTTTAGTGTATTCGATAGCTTCTATAACCCCATCTTCGCTCCTAGCTGAAACAAGTACATCATAAGCCACATACGGAAGTATGACTGTATGAAGACTAACCACATCTAATTTTTCTTTTTTCATAATTTTATAAAACAAAGTATTTTTCTGTAAATAAATTCTATGTCTTGCAGCTTCTTGAGATTCCTTTTCCTTTGTAACATAATGATTATGTAAAGAAGAATCTTCTAATTTTTTCAAATAATGGTCATTATCTTTTAAAATCTGTTTAATTTCATCATAAGATAACTGAGGATTTCGTTGATATTCTTCCCTAAAATTAAAATATAATCCAAGTGATTGCAAACCTAAACAAACACCTAACAAAGGTTTTTTATTTTTTATTGCATCTTCTATTACTGGATAAAAATCTGGCCAAACTTTAGAACCTCCTGGCCATAGATAACCATCACATAGTTCTAAATACATCTCTATATTTTGATGAAGTAACCCAATAGGTATACCGCCAGATGCTACAATTTTTTCTTCATACATTCTTACAAAACTTGCTCGATCCGTATAAGGATCATTTAAGGGATTTTCTAAATTATATGTTGGAATAATCCCTATCACAGGCTTATTTTTAAGCATTCGCGCCTCTCCATTTCTATTTAATATCATACCAATTCATTCCATAATCAGCACTTACTTTTAATGGTACATCTAAGGTAATTGTATGCGTCATAATTTCTTTTACGATCTTTTCTACCTGTTCCTGTTCTTCTTCCACGACATCAAAAATAAGTTCATCATGAACCTGTAAAACCATTTTTGATTTTATATTTTCTTCTTCAAATTTCTTAGCAATTTCCACCATTGCTTTTTTAATAATATCAGCACTTGTTCCTTGAATTGGGGTATTAAGGGCAATTCTCTCCCCTGCTTGTCTTACCATATACTCTGGACTATTTAATTCTGGAATAACCCGTCTTCGATTAAAAAGAGTTCTTACACTACCACTTTCATAAGCTTCTTCTACAATGCGCTCCATATATCTTTTAACACCGGGGTAAAGTTCATAATATTTATCAATAAAGTTCTTAGCTTCCTTAGCACTTATCTCTAGGTTCTCTCCAAGTCCAAAACCACTTATACCATAAACAATACCAAAAATCACAGCTTTGGCTGTACTACGCATTTTCTTAGTTACTTCGCTCTCAGCTATTCCGTGAATATCCGCGGCAACTTTCGTATGAATATCTTGATCATTGATAAACGCTTCTTGTAATTCTTTAGAATCCGAGATATGTGCAAGAATGCGTAGCTCAATTTGGCTATAATCGGCACTTAAGAATTTATCATTACTTGGAAAAAAAGCCGCCCGAATTTTTTTCCCTTCTTCATCCCGTACTGGAATATTTTGCAAATTTGGTTCAGTAGAAGAAAGCCTTCCTGTTCTTGCAAAATTTTGCTTAAAAATAGTATGAATTTTTCCATCCTCTAAAATATAATTTTCTAATCCTTCTAAATAAGTAGAATAAAGTTTCGTTACATTGCGATACTCTAAAACCTTTTCAATAATAGGATGTATTCCGATAAGTTTATGCATCACTTTTGCATCAGTTTTAAATCCCGACTTATTTTTCTTACCACTTGGTAAACCTAATTTTATAAACAAAATATCTCCTAATTGTTTTGGACTAGCAATATTAAATTCTTCTCCTGCTAATTCACAGATTTCCTTTGTTAAAACTTCAATTTTGCCCTTCATTTCTTCTTTCATTTTATTTAAAATATCCGTCTCTACTTTAATCCCTTCAATTTCCATTGATGCAAGAACTGGTGCTAAAGGCATTTCGATTTTGGTAAACAAATCATACATTTCATCTCTTTTTAAATCTAAAATAGCTCGGTCACGCGAATCAAAAATAAATTTGCTTTTTAAAACAATATCTTGTTTTAATGCAGAAGTTAATCCTTCTTTTTTCTTCCAAACATTATCCAAAAAAGCCACGTTATATCCAGCTGGAACAGCATAATAAGCAATATCATCTTTGCTACCATCTTGAATTAAAGCATAAAGAATCATTAAATCGGTATTTACTTTTGGACATATTATTCCTTCTTTGTGTAAAGCGACAATATTTTTTTTCCAATCAAACGTATACAAAACTTTATCTTTTATTTTTTCTACTACATCAGCAATAAGATGTTTAGGAACAAAATAAGATTTTTCTTTACATACCAAAGACATACCCAAAATAGAACTCATATGATAATTAGAACCATCTAACTCAATATAAAAAGCATATTCATTGCTTTCCAAAATATCATGAACGCAAGTAATTTCTTGATAAGATGTATCAATTTCAATATTTTCTTGTTTTAAACCTTTCATGTAAGAATAAAATTCAAGTTCTTCATAAATACTATAAAGTTCTTCTGTATTTTCTTTTGTATATTTTATATCTTCCAAATCTTTCACTTCTAAAGGAACATCTTTATAGATCGTAGCAATTTCTTGACTCATAAAAGCATTTTCTCTATCAATCTCTAATTTTTCTTTGGTTTTGCCTTTAATCTCATCAATATGATCATAAATTCCTTCTAAAGAACCATATTTTTGCAAAAGATTTAAAGCTGTCTTTTCCCCAATTCCTCTTACTCCAGGAATGTTATCTGAAGAATCCCCAGCTAAAGCTTTTAAATCAATAATTTTAAGTGGATCAATTCCATAATCCTTTTTAAAAGTATCTACATTATAACGAATATAATCTTTTTGTTTTAAAAGTTTCATTTCTAACTGTGGACTTACTAATTGCAAAAGATCACGATCTGAAGAAATAATGGTTCCAACAAAATCCGGATCTTCTTCAACCATTTTAGCAAATGTCCCAATAATATCATCCGCTTCATAAGGAGCAAGTTCAAAATAAGGAATACCCATAGCCTTTAATATTTTTCTCGCATAAGGCTCTTGCATATGAAGTTCATCCGGTGTTTTTTTTCTTCCTTCCTTATAAAAATCATATTTTTCTTTTCGAAAGTTTTTTCCAATATCAAAAGCAACGGCAATATATTGTGGTTTTTCTTCTTCTAAAATCTTATGAATCATCCCAATAAAACCATACAAAGCATTCGTTGGAAATCCTTTAGAGTTTTTTAACAAATTGCCCGAATAAGCAGTTGCATAATAGCTTCGAAAGATTAAGTTATTTCCATCAACTAAAATTATCTTTTTCATAAACATCACTCTTTCTTTACCTATTATATCAAGAATTTTTTTAATCTGATAAGAAAAGTGGGAAGATATACTTATTTTTTTCATTTATGCTTTTCCTAAACTTCTTTTATGAAAAAAGAACCCATTTTCGGTTCTTCATAAATATCTTAATTTTTTAAGAAATCTTTTCTACATGAACAAAACGAACAGTTTCCATTTTCTGGGTAGCAAGAGGCATATCATAATTATCTGTTTTTACCTTGGAAATATCATATACAGTATCCATGCCTGCAATAACACGACCAAAGGAAGCATAATCGCCATCTAAATAGGAAATATCTTCTTTAGCTCCGGTACAAATAAAGAATTGACTTGAAGCAGAGTCCGGATCATTTCCTCGTGCCATAGATAGAACACCAGGTTCATGTTCTAAAGAATTTTCAAATCCATTACTTGAAAACTCGCCTTTAATAGTCTCGTCACTCCCACCAGTTCCGTTTCCTTTAGGATCCCCACCTTGAATCATAAAGTTTTCAATAACTCGATGAAAAATTAATCCATCATAAAACTTTTCATTAACTAACTTTTGAAAATTTTCCACCGTAACAGGAGCAATTTCTGGATAAAGTTCCAACAAGATCACTTGATCTTTATTCGTAACAATTTTTACATAATTCGTAACTTCATTAGTTTCTTCATAACGATATCCTTCAAGTTCCCCATTTATAAAGTTTTCTTTTTCACATCCAGTTGTAAAACACACAAAAATTGCTAGTAAAAAAAGTCCTATACAAACCCATTTTTTATGACGTTCTTCCACTTTGATCCCATCCTTTATTAAAACACCGCTTTAATTTTATCATAACTAAAAAAAAGAAAACAAGCAAAACTCCTTAATTTGGCAAATTCTTGTCATTTTCTCTCTTTTTAGCACTTTACTTTTCTTAAACCTATTCATTCAAACTACTTCGTTTTTACATCATCCTAAATGATTTTCTCTTCTCTGCCATTTTTTTAATTTACGTGTTTGACCCTTTATTTTTTCTAAATTTTGATTTATTTTTTCTTCTTTTCTTTTTAATATATAATAATCAGTAAGTAATCTTACTTTAATATCATCTAGCTGATTTAAAAACTCTTCATCTTCTTGTAATTCGGGATATTTAGAAAAGATATTTTGCTCAATTTGCGAAAAAAGCAAAATATTTTTAGCAATCATATCTTGAGATTTTTTTAAAGCATCTTTCCCTTTATCCAAAGAACTCAAATCACTCTTAAGATAATTTCTAGGAGTACGCCAAAGTAAATTACGTAAAAAAGATAAATGATTATGTAAAAACAAGCTTGCCGTAAGAATACGAAAATAAGAATTTTTAATAAATGGAAAAGACAAAAGCATAGGAATTTCAATACCACGAGCTAAACTTTGAATTCTTTCCTTTACAAGAATTTTTTCCATATTTTTAATATATTCTTCACTCTTATTTTCAAACTCTTTAAAAATTCCTTCTTCCATTTCTTTAACTTGTTTATCTTGCATATCCTTTAATTCAGTTAAAACAAGCTCTTTTTCTTTCAAAGGAATCTTCTCTTCTAACAAAATGATTTCTTCATCTAAAACGAGTTCTTTTTGTTCATTCATATCTTTTTTTAAAACTTCAATTTTCTTTAGTTCATTTTTTGCTTGTTCCTTTTTCGCTTCATCTAGTTCTTCTTTAAGATAAACTCGTAATTGAGTCTCTCGTAAAGCTATTTTTTCTTCTAAATGATCATATTGTTTTTCTTCGAACATTTCCTCTTCAAGAATTTGATTTACCCTCATTACTACTGGAGTAGATGCTAAAGGTAAAATATCTGGATTTTGTGAAATGTCTCTAAAAACTGGTTCTTCAACATTTTCGGGAATTTCAGAACCTATTTGCAGATTCTCTTCAATGAAATCATCTTGTTTGACTTCTTTTTTGAAAGGAATTTCTAAAACACCTTCTTCTCTTTCATGAAAATTTTTATTTTCATCTTCTTTGATTTCTTCGTTTTCTGTTTCCAATTCCAAGTTTTTCAAAACCGAAACGTTTTCCTTTTTTAAAATAACTGGAGCCTCATCTAAATTTATAGATTCGTTTTTTATTTCTTGTGGTTTTTCTTTAAACTTTTCTGCTTCTTTTTTAACTTCAATCTGAATAACCGAATCCAATTGTTGCTTTTCATCTTTTCTATATTTCTTCTCTTGAATTTTTTTAAATACTTTCTTTTCCGTTTCTTTATAATTTTCTTTTCTTTCTAAATCTTGAATTTTAAATTTCGTTTCTTTTTCAAAAGCTTTTTGTATTTTTTCCTTAATCTCTTTTTCAGTAAAATATTCTTTTACATAAGTTTCCTCAAATAGGCTTCTACTTTCATTTGTATTACTTGTCTCTGAATTTGATTGCTCCCTTTTCTTTTCGGTTGACTTTTCTAAAGCTTTTTTGGTTTTTTCTTCATTTATTTTTTCACTCTTATCTTTTTTATCTGGAAAAAACACTAAGAGAATATTTATAAATAGTAGACTTAAAATTTTCAAAAAATTTTTAAATTTTATCCAAATTTTACTTAACATATTATTTCACCAATAAAAATATTTTATCACAAAAAAAGCAAAAAAACACCTTTGTAACTGCAATCTCCTAAAAAGCTTTTAACAATTTCTTTCTTCTTTTAAAAAGATTTCTTAAAAAACTTGAGCATATTTTGATATATAAAATGTTTTTTTATTTCAAACATAAAAATATCTTCCCTTTTTCTAGGAAAGATATTCTATAGACTCTTTTATTGTAAAAGATTTTGTTAAGTTTTAATTATCTTAAACTATAAATAAATTTTTAATTCCTCATTATTTTGATGTTCTAATTGAATGGTATCTTGAATCAAATCAATAATTTTTTGATCTTTTCCTTGATAATTATTCAAAAGTTCTTCAAGTTGAATCAATCCTTTATTTGTACCCTCCATCATCATCTTCGCAAGAATATGTTCACTTCTATCCATTAATGTTTTCATTGTAACCATCATATCACTACTAAGCTTAGCAAAAGTTCCTATTTCTTTGTCCTCAACATTATATTTAGAACATAAAGAAACTAATTTTTCTTTGATTTTTTCATATTCTTTCTTTTGTTCTAGAATAAGTTTAGCTAAAGACCGCGATTCTATTTTATCTTCAACAGACTCAATTCCAACTATCCCCATTTCTACATTTTGATAAAGTTTTAATAAAATTTCTTTTTCTAACATATCTATCACCAAGATTAGTATGGGAAAAATGAAAAAAAATATACAAAAAACAGGTTCTTTCCACCTGTTAAACTTCTTGAACTACAGCAATAATCATTGGTTTACATTCTGTCTGTTCATACAAATAATTACTTAATTCAGAACGTAATTCTGTTTTAATTTTATTATAATCAACAAATCCATTATTAATATTTCTTGTAATAACTTCTTCACTAATTTCTTTCATTTTATAGATCATATCTTTTGCTTCTTTAACATAAATAAACCCTTTGGTAGTAATTTCTGGACCAACCAGCAAAACTTTCGCTTTTTTACTCAATGTTGCACTCACTAAAACAATTCCGTTATCGCTTAACATCTCACGGTCTTTCATAACTAGTTCACCAACATCATCACTACTCTTGCCATCAATTAAAGTATCTTTTACCTTAATTCGTTCAAACTTATCTGTTGCTTTTCCATCAATAATTTCTACAATATCCCCATTTTGTTTCAAAAAAATATTTTCAGCCTTAACACCAAGAGCATTCGCTAAATTAGCGTTATTTACCATATAACGGTATTCTCCTTTAACTGGCATATAATACTTTGGGTTCATTAATTTAATCATAAGCATAATATCTTCACTTGAAGCATGATGTAAAATATTTTTTTCTTTTGGCAAACTTACAATTTTACACCCGGCCATTGCCAAGTCATTTTCAAGCTTTACAATAGTCTTTTCATTCGCATCATATCTTGGTTCAGCAAATACAACTGCATCTCCTTTACGCAAAGTTATAAATTTATCATATCCATTAACAATTTTACTAATAGAAGCGTAAGCAGTAGCTTTATCATCACAAATAAGTAAAATAGAATTTGAATCATTTATATTAGATAAATCTCCAAGCAGATCAGATTGATATTCTAAATAATGATTTTCTGTAGCAAAGCGAATAAAATTTTGCAGTTTTTTCCCCATAATAACAATTTTTCGATGAGAATTTTTCGCCGCTTCAAAAATATCTTGTATCGTATATAAATGAGTTGGTAAAACACTAAAGAAAATACGACTATCGTATTTACTTATAATGTCTCCAAAAAAAGTAGATAAACGATGCGATGGCGAAGTATGACCAACATGTTCTGAAAAAACAGACTCACAAAGCAAACATAAAACACCTTTTTTTCCAATATAGGCAATTTTGCCTAAATCCATATCGTATGCACCATTCATTAACGGATCAATGATAAAGTCTCCCGTATAACATATTGCTCCATGTTTCGTATTAATAGAATACATAACTGCTCCTGGAACACTATGGCTTACTGGAAGTGGAAATATGGTAATCGCTCCAAACTTTAAAGCTTTATTTGGTGTAATTTCTACTATATTTTCTTCTTTAACGCCTAGATCCATTAAAACAAATTTGGTGTAATGGGTAGCATAAAATTTAATTCCTGGAATAATTCTAGATAAATCAGCAGCCGCCCCCATATTTTCATAATGTCCATGAGTTATAAAAATACCTTTGACTCTTTGTTTATTTCTAATTAAATATTCATAGTCCGGAATAATATAATCAATCCCATACATATTGTTATCCGCATATTTAAGTCCACAATCAAAGACAAAAATATCTTCATTTATTTCAACAATATAGGTGTTTTTTCCCATTTCATCTAATCCACCCAGACTAAAAATTCTTATTTTTTCCATAAAATAATTTCTCCTTCTATAATTCATCCTTTTTTTGTTCCAAAAAAATAAAGAACACAATAAAAAGTTTTTTAACGTAGACTCATTATAGCAAAAAGAAGAAAAAAAAGCAACCTCGTTTCAAAACGAGGCTTACCTAGCATCACTATCTTCTATATATAGATAGAATTCATAATTTCAACTTTTTTTAAATTGTTTTATGTATTTTCACTAACTAATTCGGATAAAGCTATAACTTCCAATCCTTTATAACGAATTTGCTCTAGCAATAATTTCAAATACTGTAATCCTAAATTATTTTCTAAATATAAAATATTACCAGACGAAACTTGGCTATATAACCGTGGAAAATTACTTTTAGATAAAGATAGCGTTTCTTTAACTAAAGTTTTCGAAACATTTTTGCAAAACTCTTCATAATTAGGTTTAATATAACACAACTCATTATTTTCCTTATTTTCTTTCAATATTTTTTCAACTTCCTGATAATTAGAAATATCATAATTTACTTTAATTCCATATTCTCGATGGGTATTCACATTATCTTTTGTGGTAAGAACAGCATAAGAAACACCCATTTCTTCTAAATACGTAATTAATTGTTCATCTTGAGTTATCAAAGCTACTGCTTGATGAATTTTATTTCCTTGTTCAATAATTTTATCTTTGTGATCCTGTAAACTAATTTCAGGAACTACTTCATTAAATACTAAATCATCAGCTTGAAAAGCACCATCATATTTCATATTTCGAAAACTTTCTAAAACATTAACTTCTTTACCAACAACTCCAGGAATAATATACTCATCATAAATATAAGCATCTAAAGAATTCATTTCAAAATCACTTTTCATACTCATAATTGTTTCATAAATTGGATCTTTTTGTTGCATAAATAAAGCGATCTTCTCTGTATAATAAAAGCTAAAACATAAAATAGACAGAATTCCAAACGCGCGTATATACTTATTCATATTTTCACCTATTACATCCTATGTGTATTTTTTGAGGAATATTATTTTTTTAAGAATTTTCTTCCTTATTTTTTACACTACTAACAAATGAAATTGATTCCGCGATAACTTCTGTAATATATTTTTTTTCTTCATGTTCGTCAAGGTAATCACGAACTTGCAGACGTCCTTTCACACAAACCGTATCACCTTTTTTGCAATATTCTTTGGCTCTTTTAGCTATTCCATTCCATAAAACACATCGAAAAAAATCCGTTTCATATATGCCATCTTGATTTTTATAAGATCTAGGAACAGCTAATTGAATAACAGTTCTTGAATGACTATCTTTAGTTTCAGTAAGGACAGGTTCAGTACCTAACCGCCCGATTAAAACGACCGTATTCATAAAAAATTCCTCCTTTCAAAGCCATTAAAACATAAAGAAATAGCCTCGTCAAATTGCTAATTTACCTAAATTTGCACCTTTTTTTATACCAATTTTCAAAATCCTAATACGAATTTTTAAAATATCCATATAGTCCAATAACAAATTTTTAAAAAAAGGAAAAATGTATTTTTTTTCTATTTTTTTCATGCTATAATAATCTAAGAATAAGGACGTGGCTGTATGACGGATAAAATTATGCAAGACAATTTTCTTTATTTGCAAGAATGGAAAAAATACAATCCCGGCTTTCAAGACACTCTTTTTATCGAAGAAAATTATCTAATTTGTAAAGATAAGGACAAAATACATAAAATAGATATTAGTAAATTTTACTTACCAGAAATTCTATATAATCAAGTACTAAGAGAGCATTTAACAGACGATGCTTTAGAACCAATTGATTTATTTGAAATCATTCGTCTTTACAAAGAAACTGAAGAAATGAATCAGCTAGAACAAAAAAAGATCAGTAAATATCCTAAAATTAAAAATATTTTACTCCAAAAAGATGATCAGAATAAAATATTTCTTCTAATCATTGATGAATTTGATAAAAAATACCGTTACGACACCGAAAATCCCCAAAAAATATTACAATTGTATGGAATTTTAAAAGCAAAAAACCTACATGTCACTTTAGAAGATTTAGGAAGGGAGATTCAAAATGATAAATAAAGAAGAGTATTATTCTTTAATTCAAAAAGGAAATACTACGGAAGAAGAAAAAAGAAAAATTTTAAAATTTGAAGATTATATAAAACGTGCGAAAAAATATCAACCATTTTTAAACGAAAGTGCAAATGAAAATATTGAACGTTTTGATAATTTCTATCAAGAAGCAATGAATTTTCCTAACCTATCAAACACACTCCAAGAAGGATTAACAAGATACCAAGAAAATATAGAAGAAAAAAATATTCTTGATTTAAAAAAAGAACAAGAAAAAATACTAGAAGAACAAATGACATTAAAAAGAACTTTACGCGAAAAAAGAGCCGGATATGCAAATGGAGTAGCCCTTTTATTTGTTGTTTTAAATTTAGGAATGTTTCTTGCATGTTTATTACTACTAACAACCTAGTAGTATTTTTTTTATTCGTTACGCATATAGTTTGATATCGGAGGTTAAAAAATGGAAATATTAAAAGTTTCATCAAAATCAAATCCAAGCAAAGTAGCTGGGGCAATCGCGAATATCTATCGTGAACAAAAATCTGTAGAAATTCAAACAATTGGAGCAGGAAGTTTAAACCAGGCAATTAAAGCCATCGCCATTGCCAGAGGATTTGTTGCGCCAAGCGGTGATAATTTAATTGTTATCCCAGCTTTTAACGATATCACAATAAATGGAGAAAATAAAACAGCAATGAAATTAATCGTTACAAATAAATAAAGAATCCCAAAAAGATTCTTTATTTTTTTACAGCCAAAACAAAATCTTTGCCACCTGTCCCATGCCCAAAACCAGAAGCAGGAAGGATAATTTCTTGATTACAATACCTTTTAATTTGTTCATATAATAACGAATTTCTTTCTTGATATAAACGATTTTTAAAAGTTCTTTTTTCCTTCAATTCATCCATATAACTATGAAAATAATTTACCACCAAAACTCCGTCATCTCGTAAACTTTGATAAAATATTGGAAAAATATTTTTCATAAAATCTGCAACAGGCATACTTGCAAAAAATAAAATATTACTTAAGTAAATAAAATCATACTTTTCCAAACAAGAATTCACTTTTTCCTTTTGAAAAATATCTAAAGGTAAAAATTGAAATTTTTTTGTCTGTAAACAACTTTTTAATTTAGAAAATTCTTGTTCATTATACACAGAAAAATTTTGTTGACATTTACGAAAGAAATAGAGAGCATGTTTCGAATAATTATGCGTAAATAAATTCGGTAATTTAGAAGAATTTAATTGAAATAAGTTATCAAAAAAAAGAAAAGTCGCATCAGGTAAATAAGGAGAAATTTTATCTAACCATTCTTTCGTTAAAGAAGTTTGAAATAACTCACAAAACTCTTGGTAATTTAAAGCTTTTATCGCGGCTAATTTAACATGAAGCATATGACGCGCAAAAAGATTAATATCAAAACAAGTAATCTGAGAAAAATCTTGATATGCAACTTCTAAACCAGGATCTCCAGAACCACAAACCACCAAAGATTTTTCCTTATTCACATCTAACTCTTGAAACAAGCCCCGCATATTGTCTCCACCAATATACATCATTTTATCATGATTCTGATAAACTCTCTGTCCCACTTCTGTTTTATTCATTAATAAACGTGCATAGTTCATTTCTTTTTTTAAATTCATAAGAATCCCCCTTTTTTAGCTATAGCCTAGCAAAAATACCTAAAAAAAGCAAGAAAAATCTTCTTGCCTCAATAACATAAGACTATTTATCTTGCCACATAGCGGTTACTCCACAAGGCAAAACAAGAGGATATTCTTGCATTTTTATGCCAATTTCATCACTAGAAATTCTCCCTTTTTTCTTTTTATTAACAGTCAAATACAAAAGATTTTCTAAAACCGTTTTAGATAATCCAGTACTATAAGAATTAATTAAAAACAAAACAAATTTATCACTCATTAACTCTGTACATAAATCTACAAGTTCATAGAGTTTTTCTTCAATTGTCCAAACTTCTTTTTTACTTCCTCTTCCAAAACTAGGTGGATCCATTAATATAATATCATAAGTATTTCCTCTTCGTATTTCTCTTTTTACAAATTTTAAACAATCATCTACAATAAAACGAATCGGTTTTTCTTCTAAATGATTTATAAGAACATTTTCCTTAGCCCAATCAACCATTCCTTTAGAAGAATCCACATGAACTACACTAGCTCCTGAGGAAAGTGCTACAACCGAAGCAGCACCTGTATAAGCAAATAAATTTAAAACTTTTAAAGGTCTATCTTCTTTTTCAATAACATCTTTTAAAAGACGCCAATTCGTAGCTTGTTCAGGAAATAGTCCTGTATGTTTAAAACCCATCAATTTTAAACAAAAAGTCAAATCAAGGTAATGAACATAAAAAGGAATAGGAATTTCTTTTTTTATTTCCCAAGCTCCTCCACCTTTTGTGCTTCGATGATAAATTGCATCTATTTTTTTCCACTTTTCTTTAAAAATAGGATCTGGCCAAATAATTTGAGGATCTGGTCTAACTAAAAAAACATCATTCCATTTTTCAAGCTTCTGACCATTTGCCATATCTAAAATCTGGTATTCATGAAAATCATCAACAACTCTCATTTTAATTTTCCCTTCGTAAAATAAAGAAGTAAAGATTCTTGAATTTCTAAAACTCCGTATAAAAAAATAAAATAACCAAAACTTAAAACACTCGTAATTTCTGTAAAAGCAAAATTAAGACAAGTACATATTCCGTTTAAAAAAAATAAAAAGAATAAAGAAATTTCCAAACACCAAATTTTACTTTTTCGATCGTGAAAAAAATCAGCTCTTTTTATTTTAGCAAGCGACACGAATAAAATCCAAACCAATAAAGATAAAGCTAAAGTTTTAGGTTGAGATGTTAATGGAAAAAGAAAACTTCCAATAAGCAAGATAATACTAATTAAAAAAACAAAAAACGAAGAGTATTCTTTATTCTTATATTGTCCAACAAACATAACTAAAGAAATAATTGTAAACATAGCTAGAAACAAACGAAAAACCAAAGTAATATCTGAAATATGAAATAACGGAAGAAGTAAAAAGAAACAGCCAAAAAGCAAAATAACAACACTTCCATAAACATTCCATAAAAAACTTTTCTTTTTCATAAACTTCACCTAATATTAGAGTACCATATTTTTCCTAAGAATACCATTATTTTATCAAAAAAAATTAAGAAACATACATGCATTTTTTGTTCTTCAAACTTAGTATTCCTAATTAATTGCAAATAGTTTCAAATGGTATTTTTTTTAACCAAAATTGTTTTGAATTCTCATATGATACATATAAAAGTTGTTTTTTTTCATCAAAAAATGCATGTGGATAAAAGAAATTTTCTTTATCTTCTTCTATTTTAATTTTTTTATCAAAATTTTCTCCATCTTTACTTACCCATATTTGCAAATGTGTTCTATTTTTTACCCCTATATTTTTATTAAAATTACTTATTAACAATATGAGATCATTCGCTTTAACTAAAGTAACTTTCGTATTAGAATTAGGTATATCTGTTTGTTTAAAATCCGTCCATGTTTTCCCATAATCATAACTATGACTAATCCCTAAATATGGAGCATTATTATTTCTCATATACATGATTATATGTCCATTTTCTACTTCAACACAATTAGGTTCCCATAAACATTTTTCACTTTTTATGTACCCGTATCTTTCATAACTTTTTAATTTATCATGAGATAGTATAACCCCACAACAAAATCGAAAATTGTCGTGCCAATCTGTCACATCTTTCCAATCAAAATGATTTACAACCTCCCCATAGTAAATCGGAAATAAATAGCTCCCATTACTTAAAATAATACCTTGCCGAACACTTACTCCATTTATTCCATTAGGAAATGAAAGAGGTTCACTCCAAGTATTACCATCATCAAAACTTCTTTGTATTTTAACTACATTAGCATTTTGTGGCTCCCAAGTGCCTCCTGATAAACATACGCAAAGCAAAGTATTATTCTTTGTTTTTCTAATAACAGGCTCTCTTCCGTAATCGTCTTTAAAATCAAATATTAAACTCTTTTCCATTTCTATTATCCTCCTAAAAACACGAAAATTTTTCTTATCTAACTCAATATAATAAAATATATCATATTTTTTTATTTTTGCCTAAATTTTCAAAATGCCAATAAAAAAATTATAAAATAGAAGAAATAATAAAATCATATATTAGAAAAAAATCACTATGAACCTATACTTTGCAAATAGGAACTAATTTTTAAACTAACTGTTTGAGTAAATGGATAACGATAAGTAGTTGTATCAGTTAAAAATGGAGCGATGATAACGACCGAATAAGTAGGATCCTCTCGAGGAAAATAATAAGCTAAAGTAGAACTTATTACCTCTGTATCTACTATCCCATCATAATTACTATCATAAAAAGTCTCTGCAGTTCCCGTTTTCCCAACTGCATGCAAATTTTTATTTACATAACTAGAAGCTGTTCCACCATGAAAAACTTGATACATTCCCTCAATAATCCGATCATAATAACTACTATCTAACCCTACCTGATTTAAAAACATATTATACTCTTCCTTTTTTAGTCTTAATGCATACCGATTTCCATAACTAGCAATCGTATGAATATATTGCAAAAGACTAATAGGCGTATAAGTATCGTACTGTCCAATTGCAAAATTCAAAAGCAAATCGCCCGCAATTTTACTTCCTTTCATACCCGTATCTTCATTCGGAAAATCAATTTCTGTTTTTGAACCTAATCCATAAGATGCAAAAACATCACGATAAGTTTTAAAATTTTCTTCTGTAACTGGAAATTTCATATTATACGTATACATTTGACCTGTAGATTTAATAGCTGTTAAAAATTGATAATAATTAGAAGAAGTTTTTAAAGCCGTAATGTCATCTACATATCCAAGTCTTTGATAAGAACATTTTGAAGGCTCACTATAGAGTTTAACACAACTATCTAAAACTTTCTGCCCAACTTCAATGGCCCCAGTTAAATATCCAACTGTGTTACTAGCCCCTTTTACCACACTTCCCATCGCATAAGAAGAAGTAAAAGAAGTAATGGTAATATCCTGAAACGTCCCGTCATTTGCCATTTTTAAACCAGCCAAAGCTAAAATTCCTCCATTTTTGGGATTTCCCACCATTGCATAGGCTTCCTTAAAATATTTACTACTACTTTTTTTACTTGCTAAAATCATTTCTTCTTTTAAAACTTTCTCTAATTCAAGTTGAATCCCTATATCGATATTTAAAACTACATCATTTCCCATCTTTGCTTCTTCTATAAGAGTAAGAGTATTATCAGAATTTACATAATATTTAGCTTTCTCTCCTTTTAAAATACTTTCATATTGTTCTTCCAAACCACTTGTTCCTACTGTATCATCTAAAGAATACCCATTAGTTAAATAATTTTGAACTTTTTCTTTTGGAATACTCCCAATTGTTCCAAAAATACTCTTTAATGTTTCCCCATAAGGATAAATTCTTTTAGCTTCAATTACCGAAGTTAATGAGCCAATGTCTAAAGATAGAATTTTAGCTAATTCTTCTTCTGAAACATCTGAAAGTAATATTTTATCCTCATAAGAATATCCTTCATTCATTAAAGAAAAAAGATAAATGATTCTTCTTTCCTTTTCATCAAACTCTAACATGTCCTCGGTAATTCGATCCCATTTTAAGTTAGCAATATCATCGTTACTAAGTTTTCGTTCATCCCATAATCGATATTCTTCTTCTGTAATTAACTCTCTACCATTATTATGAATTGCTAAATAATAATTTTTCATATTGGTCAAAGTTAAAAAATATTCTTTCACAAAAGGCTCTAGTAAAGAAGCAATTTCTAATTCACTTTGAATCGTACTATTTAATGGTTTATGATAAGCTATCTTAATCACTCCAACATTATCTACCAAAACATTTCCATTACGATCTACTATCCGCCCTCTTGGCGCTGAAGAGCCATACACAACTCTTTCCATCTTTTGCTCTAAAAGAGTACTATAATATACATGATTTGTTTGATTAATTGTATAAATAACTCCTCCAAAACTAAAAAAGAGAAAAAGTAAAAAAGCCTTTAATTTCATAAAAAACCACCTAATAGTAGTATTTAAAAAAGTAATAAATTCATACTATATATTAGGTGATTTTTTTATGTATAATTTGGTAAAAAGATATATGGAAAATTTATCCATAGAACAAGTTAACGATTTTGCAACCAAAAATAATGTTTTTTTATCTGAAAATGAATTAAACTTCACATACACTTTTGTGAAAAAAAATTGGGAAATGATTTTTAGAAATCCCAATCTCTTACATTTAGAACGGTATAAAGAACAATTTTCTCCTGAAAATTTTCAAAAAATTCAAAAATTGTTTACTATGTATTATCAAAAATATGGTCATTTATTATAATAAGATAAAATAGAATCTAATAAATGATCATTAAATTTTCCTTCACGAATCATTGCAATTTCAAATAAATAGGGGGGATATTTTTTTTCTTTTGCTTCCCATGTATCGCCCACATAAGGTGTTTCTAAAATTTTAGGAACATCTTTTAATTTTTCATTCAAACAAATTTGCAAAAGTACCTGAAATCCAATCGTACCATAACCAATATTTGCATGACGATCTTTATGAGAATCTAAAGAATTTTTACTATCGTTTATATGAACGCATTTAATTTTTTCTAAACCAATTTGTCTATCAAAATTTTCTAAAAACTCCATAAATCTATTCATATCATAACCTGCATCATTTAAGTGACAAGTATCTAAACATACACCAACTTGTTTTTTCACGTTTTTTAATAAAAATGCCATTTCTTCTAGAGTCTTTCCACATTCAGTTCCTTTACCAGCCATTGTCTCCAATAAAATCATACATTGATAATTCTTTTCTAAAACTATATTTAAAGCATCAACAATATTTTGTAAAGCCTCATTAACTGGATATCCTACGGCACTACCAGGATGCAAAACTAAATAAGAAATCCCAAGTTCATCACATCGCTTTAATTCTTGCTCTAAAAAATGAATACTAAAATCCCATTTTTCTTCATCCTTTTTATTTGCCAAATTTATTATATATGGAGCATGGCAAATTACATTTTGAAGATTTATTCCGTTTTCTTTCATTAGTTTTTGAGCTTCTTTAGTTAATTTTTCATCAATTTTCTTACGCAAAGTGTTCTGTGGTGCTCCAGTATAAAACATAAATGTATTCGCTTTATAACTAAGAGCTTCTTTTACACTTCCAAGAAGCTGTTCACTCCCAAAAGAAACATGACTTCCAATAATCATAACTTCCTCACTTTCCAAAAAAATTATACCAAAAGAAAAAGTCTATGCCTAGACTTTTTAGAACAACTTATTTTCCACATGTAGTAGAAGCGTTTTTTCCCTCAGAACTTGAAATATTATCCGTAGTCAAACTATCATCTTGATTTTCAACTATATACTTACTACTACTCATCCATCCAGAAATCGAATATTGACCATTTGAATAAGTAACAGAAACACTTCCTGTATAACCATCCTTTTGTTCAAAATAATTTGATAAATCAGCCATAGAATAACATTTCGTATTTTTAGATGCAGAAATATTTCCATTCATAATATCAAATTGAGCTGCAGTTGCTGCCGAGTCTAAAAAAGACAAAAATTCATTTCGAAAAGAACCTTTTTCAGCTTTACCCATAATACCGAATACGTTTTGACCAGCTACCAACATAATTACCGCCAAAATTACAATAACAGCTAACAATTCAATTAAAGTAAATCCTTTTCTTTTCATGTCCAAGACACTCCTATTCTTCTATAATTATACACAACGTCCTTAGGAACGTCAAGTCCAAAAAAATTAAGTTTTTACGTTATAATTTTTATGTATTTTAAAAAAGAAAAGCACACATATTGTATGTTCTGCTATTTGTGCTCAAAATTCACAATTAAAACAATTTATTTACGTGAAAAACTATGACAAATTATTGTAAACAATTTCATAAAAGAACAAAAATTTTATTAAATGAAAATCCAATTATCCCCCATCTAACTAACTCCCAAGGTATATGGATCAGAAACCGTTCCACTTCCCCCACTTATATACACATTACTTTTTAAAGTGATAACTGGTACAACATAGGCATAAACGGCATATTCATAATCATGCCCATCATTATTAATGAATGTATAAAATGCATCATCTATATAAGTAACTCTTTCACCATATTCTGGCCTATGAGTCCTTGTTTTATTTGCAAATTCTCCAGATTTCACATATCCAACATAACTATTAAAATAACTTTCCCAACTATTTTCTCCACTATGATCATAAAATATAGCTAAATGGGCTCCATTATAATTGCAATATTTTGTTACAAATTCCTTTGTTAAGTCAGGACTTCCATCTACCCGTTCACATCCAGCATGACAATATTTCCCACCTATTTTAGTATATCCCATATTGTATAATGCATTATATTTGGCAATATGATCACTTGCAAACTCTATATCCCCTTTAAAATAATATGAATGTTTAGAACTAGCATATATGTAATTGTTAAGGGCATTTGGTGTATATCCTAAAGCATAAGAAGATTTTGAATAGGTTGGATTATGATATAATTTAGCTACTTTATTTAAAGGTTTAATATAATCATTTGCATCTGCATTTCCTATATTATATATCCCTAACATAAATTCGGATTGCATTGGAATTAATTGAGTAGTTCCATCTTCTTCCATTGAAAAGATTAATGTCTTGATCTTCTTGGCTGTCATGGTAAATGATTGTCCTGAATTATACTTAATCGAATGTTCTGCACTTCCAGCTCTTGTCTGATACCATACCACACTTCCTATTTTAACTCCTGGATATTCGGGAATAGAACAACTTTGGGTATTACAAGTTTTTGAATCTTTTCCAGTACTACATTGTTTACTAGTGTATTTATCTTTCATAGCATATGCTCGGTATTGCAATCCTCCTCCACAACTTTTACTACAACTTCCATAACTACTATCTGTATAAACCTTACTTGTTTGACTACATTCTTTATATGTCGTATATTTGGCAGAACGATTAACAATATTCCCTGCACTATCTCTGATACTTAAATATACCGTTCTTTCTTTTCCATCTAAACTTCCTGTTAAAGTCCAGTTCTTACTTGTTGCATATTTTTCCCAACTACATCCTTTTAAATATCCAGTATTAGAGATGCACATTTCTAAATTACTGGTTCCTCCATCATCTTTGGCACTGATTGTTAAACTGGTCTCTAAAGCATTATATCCACTTTTTCTGGATTTGATGGTAAAACTACTAATAACTGGTTTGCTTGTATCAACTCCTGAAACATGGATCTGATTTCTTTCCTCATCTAAATCCCTTTCACTACTCTTATTTCCTACTTTATCCTCTACACAGATATAGTAATCTCCATTGCCTAAATAAGTACTTTGTATTCCTTCACTTGCACTTTGTTTATTTTGTTCATACTCATCCCCACTGCAACTCTTATTCTTTACAATGCTATAACTCCTTATTCCACTTCCACTTCCATCACTTAACTCAAACTCGACTCTTCTTTCATTATTCGTACTCACCTCATTATCTACATTCACACTTCCATCGATTACACTAGGATTTTGTAAATCT